>DATMZZ010000361.1:0-16365 GCA_035573175.1 Allostellaceae bacterium | reverse complement strand
GTCTTGCCCTTCGGCACGAAGCGCAGCGGTGCGAAATCGCCGGAGCGCTCGTCGTCATATTCGAGGAAATAGCCATCGACATTGATCTGGTTGAAGAGCACGTCGGCAACCGGCTCGTAACCGCCCTCAGCAACCCAGGCGCTTTTGAAATTGCCGCGGCAGAGATGCATCGCCGTGACCATGTCGGCCGGCCTGCCGGCGATCGAATCGTTGATCAGCTTGGCGTAGGTCTTCGGCAGCGTGTTGGGGTCGCTACCGATGTTTTGCACCTGCTCCCTGAGCTTCGGGTCGCAGAGATAGGCGAAGTTCACCTCGTCGATCTGCAGATAGCGGCAGCCGGCGGCGGCGAGATCTTGCACCTCTTCGTTATAGACGCGCGCAAGATCGGCATAGAACTCGCCGAGATCGGGATAAGCCTTCTCGTCGATCGCTTTGCGCCCGCCGCGGAAATGCATATTGCTCGGCGCCGGGATGGTTATCTTCGGCGTCGCCTTCGTTACCGATTTCAGGAATTTGAAATGGTCGACGAAGATCGGCTTCGGGCGGCTGAGCTTGCCGTCGATGCGAATGCCGGGCGGCGCGAAGTGGATGTCGCCCTTGTGCGTATGGAAGCTCGCCTTGATGCTCGGCGGCACCATGACGACATTCTCGAAGCTGACGAGGAAGTCGACATGCCAGAAGGTGCGGCGGAACTCACCGTCGGTCGCGACCTGGAGGCCGACATCCTCTTGCAGCTTCACGACGTCGCGGATCGCCTTGTCCTCGACCGCACGCAAGGCATCGGCCGTAATCTCGCCGCGCTGCTTCTTGTCGCGCGCTTCTTGAAGCTCTTTCGGGCGCAGGAGGCTGCCGACGTGATCGGCGCGGAAAGGCGGTGTGTTACGCGGTGCCATGACAATACTCCTCGATTAATCCTCGCCCGCCGCAGGCTGCGGCGACAGCGCGCCGCTCGGACCTTTCCATTCGGCGCGATAAAGCGGTGTCAGGATCACGGCGTTGATGAGCCCGATAATCAGCGGGACAGCCGCGAGCATGAACAAGTACTGAGTCGATACGTGCAACGAAATCAGCCAGCCCCCGACCAGCGGCCCGATCACCGAGCCGACGCGGCCGGCGCCGAAACAGGAGCCGACGCCCCAGGACCGGATATAGGTCGGATAGACCATGTTTTCTGACGAGATGTTGCCGAATTGCAGACCGAGCAGGCAGAAGCCGGCGCCCGCTACGAGCGTCATGATGATGCTTTCGGGCAAACCGGGAAGGCCAATCATCGCAACAATCGGGATTGCACAAGCGAAGAGGATCGGCACCGGGATGAAGCCGTATTTGTCGAGCGGCCGCATGATGGCGAGCCCGCCAACGGTGCCCGCGAGCTGGAACGCGGTCGCGGCTAGCACGGCGTCGCCGACGGGATAGCCGGCATTGGCGAGGATCGTCGGCGTCCACTGATTGATGAAGTAGAAGATCATCAGGTTGACCGCATTCGAGAGCCAGAACATCGGCGTGATCCACGCCAGACGGCCCTTGAAGATCGCGCTGTAGGAGAACTCCTTCTTATTGACCTCGTCGCCGATAGTGAAGATGGAATTCGGATCGAGGTTGAGACCGGGCTGCAGACGCTCGATCTGATTGACCAGACGCTGACGCCGCTCCGCCTTCAGCGACAGGAACTTGATCGATTCCGGCAGCGTAAACATCGCGATGATGGCGACGATGATCGGTGCGACCCCGCCGATCACGAAGAGGATCTGCCAGCCATGGGTCGCCATGTAGGCCTTGCCGACGAAACCGGGCAGAGCGCCGCCGAAGGTCACGCCGCAAAACATCAGGACGAAGAGCGTCGCGCGCACGCGCCGCGGCGCGAATTCGGCGACCAGCGCGGTCGCGATCGGCAACACGCCGGCGATGCCGACGCCGGCGATGAAGCGCAGCCAGACCAACGTGCTCAATTCTTGGGAGAGAACCGAGGCCCAGGTAAAGACGCCGAAGAAGATCAAACCGCCGACGATAGCGGTGCGGCGCCCGTAGTGATCGGCGATCCAGCCGAAGAGCGGCGGACCGAAAAGACCGGCGAACAATCCGGCGCTGAAGAGGCCGCCGAGTTCCACCGGCGTGATATGCCATTCGCGGATCAGAGCAGGCGCGGCCGTCGCCGCTGCGCTGATGTCGTAACCGTCCGCCATCACGACGATGAAGCAGACGACGACCAGGCTGATATGAAATGCACCGACCTTCTGCGAGTCGATAATGCGTGCAAGATCGACGGTTTGCGCTTGCGCCACGATAACTCCTCCCCCTCTTTTCGCGCGCCGCTTCCGCGCGCGGGTTCATTTAAGTCCTAGCCCGAATCCCGGTGCAACCTCTTTGCTGCCCACTTCCTGGTGGGCGGCTAATTCTTGGCGGTTGGCGGTGGCGGCAGCGGCGGCGAGAACACCGTCGCGCCGGCTTCGACTTGGTCGACGGTCGGCAATTGCCGGCTGTGCCAGCCGCCTCCCAGCGCCTCGATCAGATTGACGCTGGAAACGAGCCGCGTCTGCCGCAGATTGACGGCGGTCAGCTCATTCGAAAGCGCGGTCGCCTGCGCGGTGACGACGGTCGTGTAATCGACCGTGCCGGCGCGGTACTGATTGAGCGCCAGCCGTTCCGCCTCGCGCGCCGCGGTGACGGCGCGATCCTGCACCGTCGCTTGCTGCTCGAGAATGCGCGAGGCGGAAAGTTGATCCTCGACCTGCTGGAGCGCGACAAGCACCGCCTGGCGATATTGGGCCACGGTCTGGTCATAGGTTGCGCGCGCCGCGGAAACCTGCGCCGAAGTCAGGCCGCCGTTGAAGATCGGCAGCGAGATATTGGTCAGACCGAAAGACCAAAGGCTGCTTGCTGCGGTGAACAACGTATGCAGCATCGAGCTTTGCTGACCATAAGAGCCGCCGATCGTGACGTTCGGGAAATAGCCCGCGACGGCGACGCCGATCTTGGCATTGGCCGACGCCATGGCGCGCTCGTTCGCCGCGACCGTCGGATTGCGCTCGAGCAGCTCTGCCGGCAGGTCGGGCGGCGTGACCGGAATCGCCTGCGGCAATTTTCCCGGCGCGAGCGAGAATTCGGCCGGCGGCTTGCCGATCAGCACGGCAATCGCATGCTCGAATTGCGCACGCTGCACGCCGGTCGCGATCTGCTGTGCATGCGTATTCTCGAGCTGGGCCGTCGCCGTCATGACGTCGGTCTTGGCCGCCGTGCCGGCGTTGTAGCGATTCTGCGTGATCTGCAATGAGCGGCTGAAGGCATCGACCTCATCGGCGAGCAATTGCGCGAGCTCGTCCTCGATGCGGAGCTGGAAGTAATCGGCCGCGAGCGTCGCCTGAGCCGAGAGACGCGCCGCGGCAAGGTCGGCGGCGCTGGCTTGCGCGGTCGCGACATCGCTTTCGACCGTGCGCCGGACCGAGCCCCAGATATCGGGCGCCCAGCTCGCTTCGGCGCTGACGGCGAAGCTGTTGCTCGCGAAACCGCCGCCGCCGCGAAGATTCGAGTTGCTGCCGCGAATACTACCGCTGCCACCGGAACCGCCTCCGCCGCCGCTGCGGATCGCCGAGCCGTTGAGATCGAAGGTCGGGAAGAAGCCGGCGCGCGCTTCGGCGACGATCGCCTGTGCCTCGCGATAGGCCGCTTCGTTGGCTTTCAACGTCTGGTTCGAGATATCGATCTGGCATTCGAGGCCATCAAGCACCGGATCGTCAAATATCGACCACCAGGACTCGCCGCTCGCCGCCTGCTTGGGCGTCGCCGGCTTCCAGCCATCGACCTCTTTGTAATTCGCAGACACCAGCGCCGGAGGCTTCTCGTAATCGGGCCCGACCGTGCAAGCGGCGAGCGCGATCAACGCCACGCTGCAGAGCAGCGGGCGCGTCAACGAATGGATCATGCTTTGTCCCCGAGAGCATCGCTGCCGTACTGGTCGACGCGACGGCCTAACCGTGTCGCCACCCAGACCCGGAAGCGATCGAGATAGAGATAGATGACGGGCGTTGTGTAGAGCGTAAGCATCTGGCTCACGATCAGCCCGCCGATGATCGCGATGCCGAGTGGACGGCGGATCTCACTGCCTTCGCCATGCCCGAGCGCCAGCGGCAACGCGCCGAAGATCGCCGCCATGGTCGTCATCAGGATCGGCCGGAAGCGCAGCATGCAGGCATCGAAGATCGCGCGGCGCGGCGCGAGATCGTTCTCGCGCTGCGTATGGATCGCGAAGTCGATCATCATGATCGCGTTTTTCTTGACGATGCCGATCAGCAGGAAAATGCCGATCAGCGCGATGATGTCGAATTGCGTGCGGAAAATAAGCAGCGCGAGGACGGCGCCGACGCCCGCCGAAGGCAGCGTCGAGAGGATCGTGATGGGATGGATATAGCTCTCATAGAGCACGCCGAGCACGATATAGACGGTGAGAAGCGCGGCGAGCACGAGCACCGGTTCGTTCTTGAGCGAGGATTGGAAGACTTGCGCCGTGCCCTGGAAGGTGCCGCGGATCGTGGTCGGCATGCCGAGCTTCAAGACCGCGTCGTCTACCGCGTTGGTGGCGTCGCTCAGCGAGACGCCCGGCGCGAGATTGAAGGAGATCGTCGATGCAACGGCGAGGCCTTGATGAGCGACCGAGAGCGGTGTCGTTCCCGGGCCGTAGGAGCTGACAGCGGAGAGCGGGACCATTTTCTCGACGCTGGTGCTCACCGAGGCGCCGGTCGAGGCGGCAGTGCGCCCCGTTGTCGTCAGCGAATTCGTTTGTCGATTGCGCACCGCGTCCTGGCTGAGGTTCGGCGCACTCGCGCCGCTGCTGCTCGGCGCCGCTGTCGTGCCGGCGAGCGCGTTGGTCGATTGCACCGAGCTGACCGTGCCGGCGGTGCTGATATAGATGTCGCTGAGCGTCGACGGATCCTGCCAATAGCGTGGCTCGACTTCCATCACGACGTGATATTGGTTGAGCGGATTAAAGATCGTCGACACCTGGCGCTGGCCGAAAGCGTCGTAGAGCGTATTGTCGATCTGGCTCACGGTGATCCCGAGCCGCGCCGCCGAGCCGCGATCGATCTTGATATCGGTCTCGAGACCGTGCTGCTGGAAATCGGAATTGACGTCGGCCAATTCGGGCAGCTTCTGCAGCTCGGCGTAAACCTTCGGGACCCAGTTATAGAGCTCGTCGAGATCGTCGCCCCGCATCGTATATTGATACTGCGCGTTGCTCTGCCGGCCGCCGACGCGCACGTCCTGAACCGATTGCAGGAAGAGCGAGGCGCCCGGCACCTGGCTGAGTTCGCGACGCAAGCGGGTGATGACGCCGTCGGCGCTCACATCGCGCTCGCTAAGCGGCTTCAGCGTCACGAAGATGGTGCCGAAGTTGGTCTGGCCGCCGCCCGTGAACCCCGCGACCGAAGCAATCGCCGGGTCCTTTTCGACGATCGCCATCATCTGCGACAGCTTCGAGCGCATGAGCTGGAAGGAGATGCTCTGGTCGCCTTGCAGCCCGCCGATCAGCCGGCCGGTGTCCTGCTGCGGGAAGAAGCCCTTGGGCACGATGATGAAGAGGAAGACATTGAGGCAGAGCGTCGCCACCAGGATCAGCATGGTGAAGCCTGCGTGATCGAGCGCCCAGGCGAGGCTGCGCTCATAGCTGCGATGCACCGCGCCGAAAGTCCGCTCCGAGATGCGGCTGAACCAGCCCTCGCCTTCCGCGATCGATTTCGGGCGGCGCAGGAAGAGCGCGCACATCATCGGCGTGGTTGTGAGCGAGACCAGGAGCGAGACCAGGATCGCGATCGAGAGCGTCAGGGCGAATTCGCGAAACAGCCGTCCGATGATGCCGCCCATCAGCAGGATCGGGATAAAGACGGCGACGAGCGAGACGCTCATCGAGAGGACAGTGAAACCGACTTCCTTCGCGCCGAGCAAGGTCGCTTGCAGCCGCGACATGCCGGCCTCGACATGGCGCATGATGTTCTCGAGCACCACGATCGCATCATCGACGACGAAGCCGGTCGAGATCGTCAGCGCCATCAGCGAGAGATTGTCGAGACTGAAGCCAAGCAGCCACATCACCGCGATGGTACCGAGCAAGGAGACAGGCACCGCGACCGTTGGGATGAGGCCGGCCCGCGGATCGCGCAGGAACATGAACACCACGACGATGACGAGCACGACCGCGATGGTCAGCGTGCGCTCGACATCGTGCAGCGAGGCGCGGATCGTCGTCGAGCGATCGGTCACGACGGTGAGCTTGATATCGCTCGGGATCGAGGCTTCGAGCTGCGGCAACACCTCGAGGATGGAATCGATGGTGCTGATGATGTTGGCGCCGGGACTGCGGGTGACCAGAACGAGCACCGCCGGGTTGCCATTGGCCAAGCCGAAATTACGCAGATTCTCGACTGAATCATTCACCTCGGCGATATCCGACAGCCTCACCGCCGAGCCGTTGCGATAAGCGACGATCAGCGATTGATATTCCTGCGCCTTGCTCGCCTGATCGTTGGTGTAGATCTGATAATGCCTGCCGTTCTCCGTGATTGCGCCTTTGGGCGCATGTGCATTAGCGGAAGACAGCGCGGCACGAACGTCTTCGAGCGCGATACCATACTTGGCGAGCGCTTGCGGGTTGAGCTCGACCCGCACCGCGGGCAGCGAGCTGCCGCTGACATCGACTTCGCCGACGCCGGTGATCTGCGACAACTTCTCCTGAATCACCGTATCGGCCGCATCGTAGATCTGGCCGCGGGTCAGCGTCGTCGAAGTGAGCGCCAGGATCATGATCGGCGCGTCGGCGGGATTGACCTTGCGGTAGGTCGGATTGCTCCTGAGGCTGGTCGGCAGATCGGCGCGCGCGGCATTGATCGCCGCCTGCACATCGCGCGCGGCGCCGTCGATGTCGCGATTCAAACCGAATTGCAGCGTGATGCGCGCCGAGCCGACCGAGCTCGACGAGGTCATCTCCGTTACATCGGCGATCTGGCCGAGATGGCGCTCGAGCGGTGTCGCCACCGTGGCCGCCATGACTTGCGGACTGGCGCCCGGCATCTGCGCGCGCACCGAGATGGTCGGGAAATCGACCTGCGGCAGCGGCGACACCGGCAACGAGTCGAACGCGACAATGCCGGCAAGCGCGATACCGAGCGTGAGCAGCGTCGTGGCGATCGGTCGCCGGACAAAGACGCTGGAGAAGCTCATTCGGCCGGCCCCTTATGCTCGGCCGTGTCCTCGGGATCGGGCTCGGGGAAATAGCGTGCCAGGCGCCGGCCCAGCCGGTCGAAAGCGAGGTAGATCACGGGGGTAGTGAAGAGCGTCAGCAACTGGCTGAGCAGCAGGCCGCCGACGATGCTGATGCCGAGCGGCTGGCGCAGCTCATAGCCGGTACCGGCGCCGAGCATCAGCGGCAGCGCACCGAGGATCGCCGCCATGGTCGTCATGAGGATCGGCCGCAAGCGAAGGAGGCAAGCTTGATGAATCGCCTCGCGCGGCGACTTGCCCTCGCTGCGCTCGGCATCGAGGGCGAAGTCGATCATCATGATCGCGTTCTTCTTGACGATGCCGATCAGCAGCACGATGCCGATAATGGCGACGACACCGAGATCGTCACCGAACAGCATGAGGCTGAGCAGCGCGCCGATGCCGGCCGACGGCAAGGTCGAGAGGATCGTTACCGGATGGATGAAGCTCTCATAGAGCACGCCGAGGACGATATAGACGATGACGATCGCGGCGATGATGAGAAAGACTTCGTTGCTGAGCGCCGCCTGGAAGGCCGACGCCTCGCCCTGGAACGACGTCACCATGCTCGCCGGCAGGCCGATCTGCTGCTCGGCCTGCTTGACCGCGGCGACGGCGGCGCCGAGCGAGACGCCGGGCGCGAGATTGAACGAGACGGTGTTCGCGGGGAATTGGCCGAGATGATTGATCTGCAGCGGCACCGTCTCGATGCGCACCGTCGCGAGCGCGGAGAGCGGCACTTGCCCGCTGCTTGCGACCGATGACGGCAGATAGATCGCACCCAGCGAATCGAGGCTGTTCTGCAGGGCCGGATCGGTCTCGAGGATCACCCGGTATTGATTGCTCTGGGTGAAGATGGTCGAGACGATGCGCTGGCCGAAAGCGTCGTAGAGCGCGTTGTCGATCGTCGCCGGCGTGATACCGAAGCGGCCGGCGGTATCGCGATCGATCTGGATATAGGCGGAGAGCCCGTCCTGCTGCAGATCGCTGGCGACATCCTCGAATTCGGGCATCGCCGCCATGGCGCTGACGAGTTTCGGCACCCATTCCGTCAATTCGGTCGGGTTCGCGTCTTCGAGAATGAAGCGATATTGCGTGCGACTGACCGTGGCGTCGATCGTGAGATCCTGAACCGGCTGCATATAGAGCGAGATGCCGGTGACATTCGCCGCCGCATGCTCGATGCGGCGGATGACGGTGCGGACATTGTCGCGTTCGGACGGGTCCTTGAGATTGATGAGGATGCGGCCGCTGTTGAGCGTGACATTGGTGCCGTCGACCCCGATGAACGACGAAATACTGTCGACCGCCGGATCTTGCAGGATAATGTCGGCCATCGCCTGCTGCCGCTCGGACATCGCCTGGAACGAAATCGATTGCGGCCCTTCGGTGATGGCTTGGATGAAGCCGGTGTCCTGGACTGGGAAAAAGCCTTTGGGGATGTAGATATAAAGCACGACCGTCAACACCAGGGTGATGACGGCGATAACGAGGAAGAGCGGCTGGCGATCGAGCACCCAGGCGAGCGAGCGATCATAACCGCGCAGCAGCCAATCGAAGGTTTGGCGGTTGCGGCGCTCGAAAGCGCTTTCCGTCGCGGTGTTCGTACGACGCAGGATGCGCGCGCAGAGCATCGGCACGAGCGTCAGCGACACGCCGGCCGAGATCAGGATCGTCACCGCCAGAGTCACCGCGAATTCGCGGAAGAGCCGCCCGACGACATCGCCCATGAAGAGCAGCGGAATCAGCACCGCGATCAGCGACACGGTCAGTGATACGATGGTGAAGCCGATCTGCTCCGCGCCTTTGAGCGCGGCGCGCATCGGGGAATCGCCTTCCTCGATATAGCGCGCGATGTTTTCGATCATCACGATCGCATCGTCGACGACGAAGCCGGTCGCGATGGTCAGCGCCATCAGCGAGAGATTGTTGAGGCTGTAGCCGAGGAGATACATCGCGCCGAAAGTGCCGACGAGCGACAGCGGCACCGACAGGCTGGGGATGATCGTCGCGCGCCAGGTGCGCAGGAAGAGGAAGATCACCAGCACGACGAGAATGACGGCGAGAATCAGCTCGAATTCGACGTCGCGCACCGAGGCGCGGATGGTATTGGTGCGATCGGTCAAGACCTGGACATCGATCGAGGCCGGCAGTGCCGCCTGAAGCTGCGGCAGCAGCGCCTTGATGCTGTCGACGACCTGAATGACATTGGCGCCGGGCTGGCGCTGGATATTGAGGATCACCGCCGGCGTGCGATTGGCCCAGGCGGCGAGCTTGTTGTTCTGGGCGCCGTCGACGATCTGCGCGACATCCGCCAGATGCACCGGGCTGCCGTTCTTATAGGCGATGACGAGATTGCGATAAGCCTCGGCGTTCTGCAGCTGATCGTTGGCGTTGAGCGTATAGGCGCGCGTCGGCCCGTCGAAATTGCCTTTCGGCGTGTTGACATTGGCGTTGCTGATCGCGCTGCGCAGATCGTCGATGTTGAGCCCGTAAGCGGCGAGAGCGCGGATATTCGCCTGAATGCGCACCGCCGGCCGGAGACCGCCACTGATGCTGACAAGGCCGACGCCGGCCATCTGGGAGATCTTCTGCGCCAGCCGCGTATCCGCCATATCCTCGACCTGCGGCAGCGGCATCGTCTTGGAGCTGAGCGCCAGCGTCAGGATCGGTGCATCTGCGGGATTGACCTTGGCATAGATCGGCGGCGCCGGCAGATCCGACGGCAAGAGATTGCCGGCGGCGTTGATCGCGGCCTGTACCTCCTGCTCGGCGATATCGAGGGTGATATTCAGGCCGAATTGCAGCGTTATCACCGAGGCGCCGGCCGAGCTCGTCGAGGTCATCTCGTTGAGGCTCGGCATCTGCCCGAACTGCACTTCGAGCGGCGCCGTCACCGACGACGTCATCACATCGGGGCTGGCGCCGGGATAGAAGGTCTGTACCTGGATGGTCGGATAATCGACCTCGGGCAAAGCGGCGAGCGGCAGGAACTGGAACGAGACCAGCCCAACCAGCAGCACCGCCAACATCAGGAGCGAAGTGGCGACCGGTCGCAGGATGAACGGACGCGAGGGGCTCATGTGATCAAAAATCCGCGCGACGCCGCGCCGAATTCATCGACCCGGACCGGAGCCGCGCCGCGACGGAGCAGATGGCGTGGTTGCCGACGGCGGGCTTGCCGATGGCGTCGTGGTACTGTCGCCGGGCGGCGTCACATTCGGGCTCTGGCTCGGTACTTTCGGACTTTCCTGACGCAGCGCGATCTTCGCGTTGTCTTTCAGCTTGTCGGCCCCGTCGACCACGACTTGCGTGCCGGGCGAGATGCCTGAGGTCACCGATGTAGTTTCGCCCTGGACCGGTCCGATCTTGATCGGTGTCACCTTCACCGTGTTATCGGGATTGACGACGTAAACGAACGTCCCAGGCGCGCCGCGCTGCACCGCCGCGGTCGGAACGACGGTCGTATCGTGCAGCGTGTTGACGAGAAGCTGGATGTTGACGAACTGGTTCGGGAACAGAACGCCGTCCTTGTTGTCGAATTGCGCGCGCATCTTGACTGTACCGGTCGTCGTATCGATCTGGCTGTCGACTGCCGCGAGCGTGCCGGTCGCGAGCTTGTTGGTGTTGCTGCGATCATAAGCGGCCACTTGGAGGCTCGCGCCGGAAGCGAGGCGCTTCATGATCGCCGGCAGATTGTCTTCCGGCAGGCTGAAGGTCACGTTGATCGGCTGCTGCTGCGTCACGACGACGATGCCGTTGGTATCGTTGGCGGTGACGTAATTGCCGATATCGATCTGACGCAGCCCGGCGCGGCCGTCGATCGGCGAGACGACATGACAATAAGCGAGGTTCAGCTTGGCAGCATCGACAGCGCCCTGATCGACCTTCGTCTGAGCGATGTATTGATTGACGAGATGAGCCTGGTCGTCGACCGTCTGCTTCGCGATCGAATCCTGCTTGGCGAGAACCTGATAACGCGCGAGATCGGCCTGCGCCTGCTTCAGCAGCGCGAGATTCTTCGCTTGCGTGCCCTCAACCTGCTCGAGCGCCGCCTGATAAGGCCGCGGATCGATCACCGCGAGGAGATCGCCCTGCTTCACCATCTTGCCTTCCTGGTAGGCGATCTGGGTGATCTGGCCGCTGATCTGGCTGCGTACGGTAACGGTGGCCATCGGCGTGACCGTGCCGAGCGCGTTGTAAGTGATATTGATGTCGCCCGTCGTTACAGGCGCCGCCACCACCGGGAAGGGCGTGTTGAACCCGGCGCGACCGCGACCAGGGCTTTGATCGGTGGCGCGATGGTACAGCCACCAGACCGCCGCGGCTGCCAGCAGCACGGCGAGCGCGATCCACGCAGCGCGTCGCCATGGAGGCACACCGGCCGGCAGAGAGGTGATGCGGACGTCTCTCATTCTTGTCCCGCGGGAATGTTAATGCCTGGAAAGGGAAATGCGCACAACAACGCTTTTATAGGCCCGGCCCCCGCCGACCCTCCCCGTCTGCGACCGTCGAAAAGGCTTACAATAAACCATAAACGGTGTCCGCGCTCTTCTCACAAGCCCTTGAAATACCGACACATAGTAATTGTGGCCCCGGTCTTGCTCTGACCTGAGCAGCTTCTCGTATGACAGGAGAGGAAAATGAGCCGAGGCCCCGGGCGCGTGGAACGCGCCATCAAAGCGGCATTTGATGCCGAACCGACTCGGGTGTTTACCACCGAGTATCTCTGCACCCATGTGTACGCCGGTGCGACCAAGATCGAAAAGAAGCATCGCGTTTCTCTCATTCGCGCTGCGAAGCGAGTCCTGCAGCGCGAGCACAACTGGCGCATGACCCGAACACACATGCCGGGTGCTCCGTTCCTTTTTTTCAATGACGCGGTCGAGCATGCCGCGGTCGCCGGGCCGCATGGCCTGCGGCACATGCCGAGCGAGCAACGGCATACGCCGATGATGGCGCATGCCGACGAGATGAAGGTCTAGGACGCGGACTTCGTCAGCGCTGCGGCGGCAGGCGGCTGGTTCCACCAGCCGCCGCCGAGCGCAACGAAAAGCTGTGTCGAATCGAGGAAGCGCTGTGCTTCGGCGCGGGCGAGACCCAGCCGCGCCTGCTGCAACTGGCGTTGCGCGTCCAAGACCTGCAGCAACGTCGCGTTGCCGAGCTGGAAGCTCTTGCGCGTCAAATCCACGGTCGAAGCGGCCGATTGGTAGGCCGTCTGCTCGGCGGTGAGCTGCTCCGCATCATGCTCCAGCGCGTCGAGCAGATCGGCGACCTGACCGAAGGCGCTGAGTACGGTCTGCTCATAGCTCGCGATCGATCCCTCGTAATTATGCTCGGCCTCGCGCTTTTGCGCCGTGAGCGCGCCGCCATGGAAGATCGGCGCGGCCAGATTGGCGCCGATGCTCCAGATATTGCTCATCGGATCGAAGATCGTCTCCGGTTTCAGGAATTGCTGCATCACGTCCGCGCTGATCGTCAGCCTCGGATAGAGTTGCGCATTCGCAACACCGACCGACGCCGCGGCGACATGGAGCTGCGCTTCGGACGCGAGGATGTCGGGTCGCTGATGGACGAAATCCGAGGGCAGGCTCACCGGTATCTCGGCGGGCAGCGTCAATTGCTCGAGCGCGAAATTCGGCGCCGACCAATTCGCCGGCGTCTTGCCGACGAGCACGGTGAGCGCATGCTGGGCGACGCTCAATTGCTGGCGAAGCGGCGGTAGCTGGGTGCGATCGCTGGCGAGCTGCGCATTCGCGGTCTGGACATCGAGATCGGTGCCGGCGCCAGCGGTTACCATGTCCTGCACCAGCTTCAGATTGGTCTGATCGTCGGCGATCATGTCGTTGACCGCTTTGATCTGCGCATTGAGCGAGGCGATCGTCACGGCTTCAGTGACGGCACCGCCGGTGAGCGTCAGATAGGCGGCTTTGAGCTCATGACTCTGCACGTCTTCGAGTGCTTGCTGCTCCTCGACTTGCAGCGGCACAAGCCCGCCGAGGCCGAAGGTGTAGCTGACCGTCGGCCCGAACGAATAGACGTTGAATTCCTTCGGCGGAAAGCCGGTGAGGCCGACCGCTTCGAAATTGTTGCGCTGGCGCGACGCACTGGTACCAAAATCGACCTGTGGATAGAGCCCGCCCGCGGCGACCTTCACCGCTTCATGCGCGGCATCGAGGCTCGCCCGCGCCACGACAAGGTTGCGATTGCCGGCGATCGCCTGGGTGACGAGACCGTCGAGTGCCGGCGACTGGAAAAGCCCCCACCACTCGCCCGAGACTTCCTTGCCGAGCGCGAAATGCTGATCAGTGCCCGCCTTGCCCACCGAGGGAATGGTCGGCGTGCCCGCAGGCGAATAGCCGAGATCCCCGGTCACCGCCGGCGGCTGGGTCGACGGCTCGAAGCCGCAGCCGGCCAGCATCAGCGCGGCCGCCGCGCCGAGCGATTTGATAAGCATGCTTTTCATAAGCTTGCTGTAAGCCCTGCCCTAGCTCGGCGCAAGCAGTTCATAGCTCGGTTGCAATCCACGCGGGAAAGATGCGCGCGACCCGCTAAGCCAAGCGCGCCGATCAAGCCAATTTTTGGGGGGAGATCGGGAGTTCCGCTCCCGCACTCAGCGCGGGAGGTCAGAGCTTCAGACCCTCCGCTCATCGCGGAAGGTCAGAAGCTCCCATCAGGTATTCGTCGACGGCGCGGGCGCATTGCCGGCCCTCGCGGATCGCCCAAACGACCAGCGATTGCCCACGGCGGGCGTCGCCGCAGCCGAAGACCTTGTCGACCGAGCTGCGATAGTTGTTCGTATCGGCTTTGATGTTGCCGCGCGGATCGAGCGCGACGCCAAGCTCCTCGATGGCGCCTGTCTTCACTGGATGAACGAAGCCCATCGCCAGCAGCACGAGATCGGCTTTGATCTCGAAATTGCTGTCGGGCACTTCTTCCATCAGCGGCCGGCCGTCATTGCTGGTGCGCCATTCGGCGCGCACCGAGCTGAGGCCCGTTACATGCCCATCCTTGCCGGTGAAGGATTTGGTCGCGACCGACCAGTCGCGCTTGATGCCTTCCTCATGCGAGCTGGAGGTACGCAGCTTCATAGGCCAATCGGGCCAGGTGAGCAGCTTGTCCTCATGCTCGGGCGGCATCGGCAGGATTTCGATCTGCGTCACCGATTTCGCGCCATGCCGGTTCGAGGTGCCAATGCAGTCGGAGCCGGTATCGCCGCCCCCGATCACGAGCACATGCTTACCGGTCGCCATGATGTCGGCGCCATTGACCTTCTCGCCACCGACGCGCCGGTTCTGCTGCGTCAGGAAATCCATCGCGTAATGGATGCCTTTCAGCTCGCGGCCAGGCACCGGCAGATCGCGCGGCGCTTCAGAGCCAATTGCAAAGACGACGGCGTCGTAGCGCGCCATGAGATCGGCCATCTTGCGATTGACGCCGACATGGGTGTTGGGATGGAACTCGACGCCCTCGGCGCGCATCTGCGCGATGCGGCGATCGATGACGTACTTCTCGAGCTTGAAATCAGGAATGCCGTAGCGCAGCAGACCGCCGATGCGCGCATTCTTCTCGAACACGGCAACGGAATGGCCGACGCGCGCGAGTTGTTGCGCGCAAGCGAGACCCGCCGGCCCCGAGCCGATCACGGCGACGCGTTTGCCGGTGCGGCGCGATGCAACCAGCGGCTCGACCCAGCCTTCGCTCCAACCGCGCTCGATGATCGTTTGCTCGATCGTCTTGATCGTCACCGGCTGGTCGATGAGGTTCAGCGTGCAGGCCGCCTCGCACGGCGCCGGGCAGATGCGGCCCGTGAAATCCGGGAAATTATTCGTGCGATGGAGCGCCGCGAGCGCGCCGCGCGGATCGTTGCGATAGGTCAGGTCGTTCCAATCCGGAATCAGATTGTTGACCGGACAGCCGGTGTGACAATAGGGCGTGCCGCAATCCATGCAGCGACCGCCTTGCCGGCGCAGCTCGTCTTCCGGCAGCGGCCGTACGAATTCGTGATAATGCTTGAGCCGGTCGTCGACCGGCTCGTAGGACCGGTCGCGACGCTGATACTCAAGAAAGCCAGTGGGCTTTCCCATTTACTCGGCTGCTCCGACTGCGACACTAACATCCGGCCGCTCGGTGGCGCGGGTGCGCGCCTGTATCTGCTGCAAGGCGCGCCGATACTCGACCGGCATCACCTTCACGAAGCGCGAGCGATAGCGCTCCCAATGGGCGAGGATTTCCTTCGCCTTGGGGCTCTGCGTGAAGGTCGCGTGCCGCCAAACGAGGCTATGCAACAGCTTCGCGTCGCTCTGCGTCAGGCTATGGGCGACATCGACAAGACCGTGCGTCTCGAGATCGCCGCCACGATGCTCCAACGCCTCGATCTGCTCGTCTTGAGACGCAAGCGGCTCGAGATCGACCATCGCGAGATTGCAGCGCTGCTGGAACTTGCCGTTCTCATCGAGCACGAAGGCGACGCCGCCGCTCATGCCCGCCGCGAAATTGGTGCCGGTCTCGCCGAGAACGACGACGATGCCGCCGGTCATGTATTCGCAGCAATGCGCGCCGGCGCCTTCGACGACCGCGACCGCGCCGGAATTGCGCACCGCAAAACGCTCGCCGGCGACACCGCTGAAATAGCATTCGCCCGCGATCGCGCCGTAAAGCACGGTGTTGCCGACGATGATCGACTTATCGCGCTCGAGCTTGCTGTTTTTCGGCGGATAGATGATGACTCGGCCGCCGGAGAGACCCTTGCCGACATAGTCGTTGCCCGCACCTTCGAGCTCGAAGGTGATGCCGCGCGCGAGGAACGCGCCGAAGCTCTGCCCAGCCGTGCCGGTGAAGCGCGCGCGGATCGTGCCGTCGGCCAGACCGCGATCGCCGTAGCGCTTGGCGATCTCGCCCGAGAGCATCGCACCGACCGTGCGATTGACGTTGCGGATCGGCAGATCGACCGTGACCTTCTCGCCCTTCTCGATTGCGGCTTTCGCGCCGGCGATGAGCTGGTGATCGAGCGCGCGTTCGAGCCGGTGATTTTGCGTCTCGCACTGATAGAGCTTGGTACCGGCCGGCACTTCGGGCTGGTACAGCACGCGCGAGAGATCGATCTGGCGCGCCTTG
>DATMZZ010000360.1:0-3474 GCA_035573175.1 Allostellaceae bacterium | reverse complement strand
TGCTTGGCGAGCCGGTAGTGATGTATCGCCGCGAGGATGGCATGCCGGTCGCGCTCGAAGACCGCTGCTGCCACCGCCGCGCGCCGCTCTCCAAGGGCAAGGTAATCGGCGACCGGCTGCAATGCGGCTATCACGGCTTTACCTTCGATGCGTCGGGCGCGTGTGTCGCCATTCCCGGCCAGGACCGCGTGCCGCCGAGCGTCGGCGTGCGCGGCTATCCGCTGGTGGATCGCCACGGCTTCTGCTGGATCTGGATGGGCGAGGCGGGCGCGGCCGATCCGTCGCGCATTCCCGATTTCAGCCGCAACAGCGATCCGAATTGGAAGCCGGTTCATGCGCGCCTGCCGGTCGCGGCGCATTACCAGCTTCTGATCGAGAATCTCATCGATCTCTCGCATGTCGGCTTCGTCCATGCCAAGACCATCGGCACCGACGACAGCAAAGCGAAACTCAATTTCGATCGCGGCGATGATTTCGTAAAGGTCGTCCGCGAACCGCTCGAGGTCGACACGGCGCCGCATAATGCCGCGCAAGGTATGGGGCCGCGCTCGCGCTTGGAGAAGAGCATTACCTTCCTGCCGCCATGCCAGGTGGTGATCGATGTGCGCACCACCGAGGTCGAGCCGGGCAAGAACAACCCGATGTCGCTCGGGATCACCATCCTCAATGCCTGCACGCCCGAGACGGAGCGCTCGACGCATTATTTCTGGACCAGCATCCGCGACTATCTGCAGAGCGACACGAAGCTCGACGGCTTCATGATGAAGCTCACTACCGATGCCTTCAACGAGGACAAGGACATGCTCGAAGCGCAGCAGCGCTGCATCGAGCTCGAACCCGACGCCGCCTATGTCAGCGTCAACGCCGATTGGGGCAGCGTGCAGATGCGACGTCTGATGACCGACCTCATCCACCGCGAGCAGGGCGTCGCAGCGGAAGCGGCGCAGTAGGCCGAAAGCTTCACCACGGAGACGCGGAGACGAATCTTCTCCGTGCTCTCCATGCCTCCGTGGTTTGATTTTATTCTGCCGCTGCTTTGCCGAATTTTCCCGTACGTTCCCCCAGTTGCTCATGGCAGCGTTTATGCATGCCGCCAGCGTCGGTTGTGGCAAAGTCGCGCGGTGGCAGCATGCGAAAATGCGATGCAGTCGCAAGCGTGCCGGGCGACCGGTTGATTCATTTGGTGAATCCGGCAGAATGGCGACAGCACAAGTGGAGGAAGCGAAGAGATGGCTCTTGCCGATGGTAAATCGACCATCGAAGTCAGCGGTATTGCGCTGGAGATGGAAGTTCGCGGCAACGGCAAGCCGCTTTTGTTTCTGCATCCCGAAATCGGTATGGATCGCGCCGGCCCGGCGCTCAATGCGCTCGCCAAGGGCGCGAAGGTGATTGCGCCGACCCATCCGGCTTACGGCAAGCCGGCGGTACCGCTCAGCTTCAACACCATCGACGACATCGCCTATCTCTACCTCGATCTGCTCGAGGCGCATGATCTGCGCGATGTGAATGTCGTCGGCCTCGGCATCGGCGGCTGGATCGCGGCCGAGATAGCGGTGAAGTCGACGCAGCGGCTCGCGAAGATGGTGCTGGTCGACGCCTTCGGCGTGAAGCATGGCGATCGCGATGCGCGCGACATCTACGACATGTGGTTCGTCACCGACGCCGATTTGCAGAAGGTGCTCTATCTCAATCAGGAGATTGCGGCGCGCGACAACAGCAAGCTGCCCGATGACGAGCTCTATGCGATCGCCCGCGCGCGCGAAGCGAGCTCGCGCTTCGGCTGGCGGCCTTACATGCACGATCCGAAGCTGAAGGGCCGGCTGCATCGCATCAAGATTCCGTCGCTGGTCCTCTGGGGCGCGGAGGACCAGATCGTCGCGCCGGCTTACGGCAGGGCCTATGCCGCCGCGCTGCCGAACGCCTCCTTCGCGACGATCGAGAAGAGCGGGCATTTCCCGCATATCGAGCAGCCGCAGGAATTCGCGCGTCGTACACTGAATTTCATCGAGGGGAAGAGCGCATGAGAGTCTTTCATTTCACCGAGCAGCCCTATGCCCCGGCGTGGAAGGATCATGGCGGCGCGCTGCGTATCACCATTCCGAATAGCCGCCTCGATCCGAAGCTCGCTTCCGATTTGCTGCATCGCTATTACGACGAATGGCAGCTCGCCGACGAGCTCGGCCTCGACATCATGTGCAACGAGCATCACTCGACGGCGACCTGCATGGCTTCGACCGTCGTCGTCACGCTGTCGGTGCTGGCGCGCATCACCAAGAAAGCGCGGCTGTTGGTTCTCGGCTATCCGCTGGCGCATCGCCCCGATCCGCTGCGCGCCGCCGAGGAGCTTTCGACCATCGACGTGATCTCGCGCGGCCGCCTCAATATGGGCTTCGTCAAAGGCGTGCCGTCGGAATTCACGCCGTCGAACGCCAATCCGGTCAATGTCGAAGAGCGGTTCTGGGAATCGCTCGACTTCATCATCAAGGCGATGACGACGCATGACGGTCCGTTCAACTGGGAAAGCGAGAATTTCCATTATCGCCAGGTGAACATCTGGCCGCGGCCGTGGCAGCAGCCGCATCCGCCGGTCTGGAGCACGACCGGCAGCAAGCACAATGCGCAGCGGCTCGGCGAGCGCGGCTATACGATGGCGACGCTCGGCACCGGCTATGCGACGAAGCCGCTTTACGAGGCCTATCGCGAGGCCTATCGCGCGAAGTTTCATCGCGAGCCGCCGCCCGATAACTTCGGTTATCTCGGCCTCGTGGCCGTCGGCGAGACGGAAGCGGAGGGGCGCCGCCGTGGTGAGCTGGTCGCCGATTACCTGCGCACGCTGCCCTTCACGCCGGCGCCGTTCCGCAATCCGCCGGGCTATATCTCGATCGACGCCAATGTACATCTGATGAAGGCGGCGGGCCGGCCGCCCAATCGCAGCTTCACCAAGGACGGCCGCGCCATCAACATGATGACCGGCAGTGTCCAGGATCTGATCGATGCCGGCATCATGTTCTGCGGCACGCCCGATCAGGTCTATGACCAGATCACCGGCTTTGCCGAATCCTGCGGCGGCATGGGCAATCTCCTGTCCATGACCCATGCCGGCTTCATGGGCCATGACGATACGGTCGCCAATCTTTCGCTCTTCGCGAAAGAAGTGCTGCCGCGCCTGAAGGAATATCGCCAACCGAACGAGGCCGCCGCCGCAGCCGAATAGCCAGCCAATGAGGCTGCGGTCGCGGCCGAATAGCCAGCCAGAGCGAGAGCTATGCCACCACGTCTAACGCTTCGCGTCGATCTCGGACCCAAACAGTCGATCGGCCCGGGGAAGATGCGTCTCCTCGATGCCATCGCCGAGACCGGCTCCATCAGCAGCGCCGGACGGACGCTCGGCATGTCTTACCGCCGCGCCTGGATGCTGATCGACGACCTCAATTCGAGCTTCCGCCGCAAGGTGGTCACGACGACGCTCGGCGG
>DATMZZ010000359.1:0-4683 GCA_035573175.1 Allostellaceae bacterium | reverse complement strand
AACGCGTCTTCCATATCAGGCTCGTGCTCGGGCGAGGCGGGGGCGAGGCCGCGCACCTCGGCCGGCGTACCTTGCGCCAGGATGCGGCCGCCATCGAGGATCGCGATGCGATCGCAATACTCGGCCTCTTCCATGAAATGTGTGGTGACGATCACGGTGACGCCCTGGCTCGAAAGCGCGGTGATGCGGCGCCAGAATTCGCGCCGCGCCAACGGGTCAGCGCCGCTGGTTGGCTCGTCGAGGAAAAGGATATCGGGCTCGTGCAGCAGCGCCGCCGCCATGGCGAGACGCTGCTTGTAGCCGCCGGGCAGTTGACCGCTCGGCAATTGCATCAGCGGCCGGAGTTCAAATTGATCGAGTGCCCAGGCGACGCGCTCATGCTTGCGCCCGCGCTCGAGACCGTAGGCGCTGGCGAAGAATTCGAGATTCTGCGTGACAGTGAGCTGGCCGTAGAGCGCGAATTTTTGCGCGACATAGCCGATGCGCTGCCGCGCTGAGGCGCGAGCGCGGCGCAGATCGAAGCCCGCGACATCGAGCGTGCCCGAGGTCGCCGGAAGCAGGCCGCACAGCATGCGGAAGGTCGTCGTCTTGCCGGCGCCGTTAGGGCCGAGCAGGCCGAAAATCTCGCCTGCGCGCACCTCGAAGCTCACATGATCGACAGCGGTGAAGCTGCCGAATTTGCGCAGCAGGTCTTTGACCCGGATGACGGGCTTGTCGCCGCTGTTGGCGATGCGGTGCTGGAAGCTCATCGCCGCCGCAGCCGGCGAGGCCTGCTGGCTGCGCTTGAGCAAGGTCATGAAGCCGTCTTCGAAGCGCGGCGTCACCGGCGTTGCATCGGTTTCGGGACCACCTTCCGCGCGCACGAGTCGTACGCGGCCGCCCTCGGGAACGGCATCGATGGTGTCAGGCTCGTCGAGCAGCTTTGCTTGAAGATCGCGCGCGGCTTGACCCGGCGGCGGAACGAGGCGGAAGACATGGCCTTCGGCGAGTGCGCTGACGCTCGCCGGCGGGCCTTGCGCCAGAACCTTGCCTTCGCGCAGCACGAAGGCTTCGTGGCAATGCTCGGCTTCATCGAGATAGGAGGTGCTGAGCAGCACGGTGAGGTGCTGTTTCTCGACGAGGCCGTGGATGATCTCCCACAATTCGCGCCGCGACAGCGGGTCGACACCGACAGTGGGCTCATCGAGCAGCAGCAACGACGGCGAGCCGATCAGGGTGCAAGCGAGGCCGAGCTTCTGCTTCATGCCGCCGGACAAGCGTTCGGCGAGACGCGCGGTGAAAGGCCCCAGCGCCGTCATCGCGAAAAGCTCGGGATAGCGTTGCGCGCGCTCGGCTTTGCCGATGCCATGCAGATCGGCATAGAGATCGAGGTTTTCCTGAACGCTTAGATCTTCGTAGAGACCGAATTTTTGCGGCATGTAGCCGATGCGGTCTTGTACCTTTTGCGGATCGCGGCCGACTTCGGTGCCGAGCACCCTCAGCGTGCCGGCATCGGCCGGCATCAGCCCGGCAATCAGACGGATGAGCGTGGTCTTGCCGGCGCCATCGGGGCCGACCAGCGCGGCGAGCGTGCCGGGCTTCACGTCGAGCGAAATGCCATCGAGCGCCTTGACGATCTCGCCGGTCTCGCGGCGAAAGCTTTTGCGCAACTCGCGCGCATGGACCGCGGGCGCGCGATCGCTGGCGGCATTCATGAGGCGCTCTTGCCGGCTGCGCTCGGTGTCAGCGGCAGGAAAACCGTCGCCGGCATGCCGAGGCGCAATTCGTCACTCGGATCTTTGACGAAGACGCGAATTTCGTAAACGAGGCTGGTGCGCAATTCCTCGGTCTGCACCGTCTTCGGCGTGAATTCTGCGACCGGCGAGATGAAGCCGATCCATCCCTCGAAACGGCGATTAGGGAAGCTGTCGACGCCGATGCTTGCGATCTCGCCAGAGCGGACCTTGCCGAGATCGGTTTCCGAGATATAGGCGCGGACCCATTTGGGATCGGTGATCGCGAGGGTGAATACCGGTTTCTGCGGCGATGCCATTTCGCCCGGTTCCATGAGCCGCGAACGGATCACGGCATTGACCGACGCGATCAAGTTTGCATCGGCCAATTGCTGTTTCAGCAAAGCGAACTGCGCCTGCTGAGCTTGAAGCTGCGCTTCGGCTTGCGCGACGTCCTCTTTGCGTGGACCGACAACCGCGAGATCGAGGGCCTTCTGCTGGCTCACGACCTTGGCATTGGCGACATCGAGCGCGGCATTGGCGTTGTCGAGATCCTGCTGGCTTGCGGCCCGGCCTCCCGAGGCGGCGATGAGGCTGCGAAATCGCGCTGCTTGCCGTCGCGCATTCTCGGCATCGGCTTTGGCGGAATCGAGCGCGGCACGTGCCTGCGCGATCTCTTCCGGCCGGCTGCCATTGTGGAGACGATCGACGACGGCTTGCTGCGCCGCGAACTGTGCCTTGGCTTGCGCCACTTGCGGCATGAGCCGGCTCGTATCGAGACGAGCGAGAACCTGGCCCTGATGCACGCGGTCGCCTTCCTGGACGAGTACCGCGGCGATGCGCTCAGTGCCGTTGAAGGGCAGATCGACCTGGCGCAGATCGACATTGCCGTAAACGATAATGTCTTTCGGCGTGTTCGACGGCCGCATCAGCCAGTAGGCGATACCGCCGGCGATAACGATGGCGGCGAGCGCCACGACAAGGATTTTGCGTTTCATCTTTTTTTCCAGCCTTGCCCGACGCTACGCCCGCAATACGGGAATTGTCAAATTCAAATTTAAATTTTAAATTTTCACGACATGAGTTATGCTGGTCCGGCATGAGCAACTCAACCGCGCTACGCAGGCGTCCGAAGCCGAGGAAAACCCCGCCGCTCAATGATGAAAAGCCACAACGCACGCGCGCGGCGCTGCTCGATGCGGCTGGTAATGTGTTCGCGGAAAAAGGCTTCGATCGCGCCACCGGCAAGGAGATCTGCGAGCGCGCCGGCGCCAATGTCGCGGCGATCAACTACTATTTCGGCGGTATCGAAGGGCTCTATGCGGCCGTTTTGCGGCTGGCACATAGCCGCGTCGTTTCGGTCGACCATCTGCAAGCAGTTGTCACGCGCGAGCCAAATGCGCGCAGCCAGCTCGAGGCGATCCTCGGCATGCTCGCGCGGGTTATCACCGGCCCGGCATCATCCTCCTGGGTCTTCCGCGTCATCGGCCGCGAAATTGTGGCACCTTCGCGTGCCTTCAGTGAGATGCGCGACAAAGAGATCTTTCCGAAGCTGCGCATTCTGCGCCCGGTTGTCGCCGAGCTCATGGAACTGCCGCAGGATCACCCCTCGGTTGGACGCGCATGCATCAGCATCGTGGGTCCGTGCATTCTGTTGCTGATCGGCGATCGCCGCTTCCTGAGACAAGCCTTTCCGAGCTTCGGTTTCGATGATCCCGATACGGTGACGCAGCATTTGCTGTCGTTCTCGCTCGCTGGAATCGCTGCAATCGCGCGCGCGGCGCACAAATAATGCGCTAAGGCATTCCCTTGATCAGCGAATAAAGCGCGACGGCGAGTTCCGCGAAGATCAGCAACAGCACATACCATTCGAGCCGGCGATTGCTTCGCTCCTGCGCGAGGCCGAGCAAGGTCTCGCTGGTGCGCAGGATCACGTCCTGCTTGTGATCGAGCGCGCGGGAGCGCTCACGCAGCTCATATTCTTCAGCGAGACGCGCGTAAAAGCGTTCGAGTTCCGGATGATCCCAGAGCAATTCAGGCTTCTCGCTGGTCTCGACGCGGCCAACCATCTTGTACTGCACGAGAAGAGCGCTGCCGATCTGGCGCAGCAGCGGTCGGTCGGCAATGGCGATGCGGCCATCGCGCCGCAGCGCTTCGGCCATTGGTTCGGCGCGATCGAAGCTGGTCGCAATACGCGTCTCGTAATGTGCAAGTACAACGCTCTTGGCGAGTGCATCGGCGATGAGTTGCAGCCGCTCGAGCGAGATCTCTTTCATGAGCACTGTGCCGGTGAGATCGATCTGCTCGTCGAGATCCGGCCGTACATCGACCCGCAGCTCTTCGCTCTCACGCGGTTCGAAGGGTTCGCTGACAATCGGCGCCAGCCGGTCGAGCAACGCGATCTCGGCTTCGCGCGAGACGTTCACCAGAACGACGATGCCGTGCCGAAAAAGCACGGCGATACCGCCGCCATCGACGGCGATCGTCAGCGGTACGCGCGCAAGCGGCTCACTTGGCTCGAAGCGGTTGGTGGCGATGCGCTCCCCCAGCAGCAGCGCTCGCACCGTGAGCGGACGGCGCGTGCCGAGAGCGCCGGCCAAGGTAATGCCCGAGGAACGCTCGATTTCCGCGCTGATCGCCATCCAAGATAGATGGGGCGAGGGGCGCGGTTCGGCTACGCCCCGCGTCCGGCGTCAGTCATTGGTCTGGCGTCCGGTCGCGGGGCTGACGGCGCCGGCGATATTGCGTGCAATCGCGGCGCGCTCGGCAGGACGCAGCAACACACCGATCTTTTGCGCGTCGCTCGCGGCGATCGTTGCGATCTTCGCGCAGCGCACCACCGATGGTGCCGGCAAGCCGGCGCTCCGCAAATCAGTGATCGGCACATCGGCCGGCCACGACGCGTTATTCGCGCTCGTGATCATCACGACCCAGAGCAAACCATGCGCTGATTCAAGGCGTCCGCCCGCAA
>DATMZZ010000358.1:0-3747 GCA_035573175.1 Allostellaceae bacterium | reverse complement strand
TGGGCGAGGTGCCTAGCGGCGGAGCTCCATTTGGATGGGCCCCTCGCGGCGGCCGTGGGTGAACTGATCGACTACGGGGTTGCCGCTGTCCATCAGGTCGGAGGCAGGGCCGCTCCAGACAATCTGACCGCGATGGATCATCGCGATGCGGTCGGCGATTTTGCACGCGCTCGCCATGTCATGCGTGATCGAGATCGCGGTGGCGCCGAGATCCTTGAAGCATTTGACGATGAGATCGTTGATCACGTCGCCCATGATCGGATCGAGGCCGGTGGTCGGTTCGTCGAAGATGATGATCTCGGGCTCGGCGGCGATGGCACGGGCGAGGCCGACGCGTTTCTGCATGCCGCCCGAGAGCTCGGCGGGCCTGAGCTCGCCGACTTCCGGGCCGAGCCCGACAGCGCCGAGCTTTTGCAGCGCGACGTCTTTCGCCTGAGCGCGCGCCATGCCGCGACCCTGGATGAGACCGAAAGCGACATTCTCCCAGACGCTCAGCGAATCGAAGAGCGCCGCGCCTTGGAAGAGCATGCCGAATTTCTGCATCAGCTCGTCGCGATGGCCGCGCGACAGCGTCGTCACTTCCTTGCCGTCGATCTTGATCGAGCCGGCATCGGGATCGATGAGGCCGAGGATGCATTTGACCGTGACGGATTTGCCGGTGCCGGAGCCGCCGATGACGACGACGCTCTCCTGATGGCCGATATCGAGATCGATGCCGTCGAGCACGGTTTTCCGGCCGAAGGATTTCTTCAGGCCGCGGACGGAGATTTTCGGATCAGCCATGATGTTCCTCCAACGTCATTGCGAGCAGAGCGAAGCAATCCAGAGGCCTCAGACGTTGCCCTGGATTGCTTCGCGCCTTCGGCGCTCGCAATGACGATGTTGGAAAGATGACCATCAGAACAACACGCTCGTCAGCAGGTAGTCGAAGAGCAGGATCATCACCGAGGCGGAGACCACGGCGTAGGTCGTTGCCGCGCCGACGCCTTGCGCGCCGCCGCGCGAGTGATAGCCGTAATAGCAGCCCATCAGCGCGACGATGAAGCCGAACACGCCGGCCTTGATGACACCCGACCACACATCGGCCGAGGTGAGGTTGGTGGCGGTGTTGCTGATGTAGCTGGCGGGATTGAAGCCGAGCTTATAAGTCGCGACGATATAGCCGCCGAAGACGCCGATCACATCGGCGACCAGCACCAGCAGCGGCAAGGTGACGAGCCCGGCGAGGATGCGCGGCACCACGAGATATTTCATCGGGTTGGTCGAGAGCGTCGAGAGCGCGTCGATCTGATCGGTGACGCGCATCGTGCCGATCTCGGCGGCAATCGCGGCGCCGATGCGGCCCGCGACCATCAGCGCGGCGATCACGGGCCCGAGCTCGCGCGTGACCGACAGCACGACGACGGTGGCGGTGGCGCTCGCCGCGCCGAAGCGGCTGAAGCCGGTATTGGTCTGCAGCGCCAGCACCATGCCGGTGAAGACCGCGGTCAGGCCGACGACCGGCAGCGAGTAATAGCCGATATCGATCATCTGCCGGCCGATGAGGCGGAAATAGAAAGGCGGCCGGAAGCAATGGCTCAGCGCCGTCAGGGTGAAAATGCCGAAACGGCCGCTGGCATTGAGAAAATGAATGAAGACGCGGCCGACCGAGGCGAGAAATTCCATCGCTCAGCCCAAATCCGCTTCAGGACCGTCATTGCGAGGAGGCCCAACGGGCCCACGAAGCAATCCAGAGCAGCGTGTGTTGCCCTGGATTGCTTCGCTGACGACCCGTTCACGCGCTCTTCGCGCGTGAACCCGTACGGGGCCAATCGCGAAGAGCGATTGGCCGGGTCGTCCGCAATGACGATGATTAGGCATCTCAATATACGGAGGCCGCATCAGCGTCCCCCGCCGACGCGATAGACGCGATGAAACCGGCTGCCGAGCGAAGTCAGGATTTCGTAGCCGATGGTTTGCGCCGCGAGCGCCGCGTCGTCGACGCCGTAGCGCTCATCGAGCAGCTCGACATAGCTGCCGGGAATGAGTGTCGCCGGATCGTGGTCGGTCACGTCGAGAGTGAGAAGATCCATGGAGATTTGTCCGACGACGGGAGCGGGCTTGCCAGCGATGCGGGCGCTGCCGCGATGAGAGGAAGACCGCAACCACCCGTCGGCGTATCCCATGGCGATGGTGGCGATGCGTGTCGGCTGCTCGATGCGATGCGCGGCACCGTATCCAACGCTCTCCCCCCTGTCAACGTCGCGTACTTGCAGGATTTTTGCCTTGAGACGCACGGTTTGACGCATCGGATTGGGCCGGCCCGGAATCGGATTGACGCCGTAGAGCGCGGCGCCGACGCGCACCATGTCGAAGAGAAAATCGCCACCCAGGAAGAGGCCCGATGACGCGGCGAGACTCGCCGGCGCCGACGGCAGGTGTTTCAGCGCGGCGTGAAAGGCGTCGAGCTGCGTGTCGTTCAGCGGATGCGCCGCCTCGCTGGAGCAAGCGAGATGCGACATGATCAGCACGAGGGTGAAGCCCTTCAGCAGACCAGGCTCGGCGATCAGCCGCTGCGTCTCCTTGCGCGAGAGGCCGAGCCGCGCCATGCCGGTATCAATATGCAGCATCGCCGGTGCGCCGCCGCGCCGCTCGGCGTAGCCCTGCCAGGTCGCGACCTGGCCGAGATCGTTGAGCACCGGCAGCAACGCCGCCTTGGCGAAATCGGCCGGCTCGCCCATCACGAGACCGTTGAGCACCGCGATCTGCGCTCGCGGCAGGATTTCGCGCAGCGCGAGGCCTTCATCGAGCGTCGCGACGAAGAAGGTCTTGGCGCCGGCGCGGGCGAGGGCGGGCGCGACCTTCTCGACGCCGAGGCCATAGGCATCGGCCTTCACCACCGCGGCGACGCGCACATTGGGGCCGACGCGCTCGGCGAGCTTCTTGAAATTCTCGGCGACGGCGTCGAGATCGATCTCGAGCACCGCGCCGGCATGCTGGGAAGCCTTGGCGGCGGCTTTTGAATGCGCGGTCGCTGATGCGCCCGCAGGGGCGCGGTGCGGCCGAGACTCAGTCAATGCCGTCGGGGAGGCGGTCGCTGCCGGCGAAGTTCTCGAATTTCGTGGTTTCATGCGAGAATCGCAGCGTCACCTTGCCGATTGGGCCATGGCGCTGCTTGGCGATGAGAATTTCCGCCGTGCCATGGACTTGCTCGAGCCTCGTCTTCCAATCCTCATAGCGCAGATTGTAGCGCTCGTCGCTCTCTTCGGGGCGGCGCGCCGGCTCGCCGCGGCTCAAATAATATTCCTCGCGGAAGACGAACATGACGACGTCGGCGTCCTGCTCGATCGAGCCTGATTCACGCAGATCGGAAAGCATCGGCCGCTTGTCGTCGCGCTGCTCGACGGCGCGCGAGAGCTGCGACAGAGCGATGACGGGCACGTTGAGCTCTTTCGCCAGCGCCTTCAGGCCGCGCGTGATCTCGGAGATTTCCTGGACGCGATTCTCGGAGCCGGCATCGTCGCCGCGCAGCAGTTGCAAGTAGTCGACCAGGATGAAGCCGAGGCCTTGCTGGCGCAGCAGGCGCCGCGCACGGGTGCGCAGGCCGGCGATGCTGAGCGCCGGCGTGTCGTCGACGAAAAACGGCATCGAGGACAGGCGTTGGCTCGCCTGGACGAAACGGTCGAAATCCTCGTGGCTGACCTCGCCCTTGCGGATGTTGTTCGAGGAAACGCCGGATTCCTCGGAGAGGATACGGGTGGCGAGCTG
>DATMZZ010000357.1:0-7918 GCA_035573175.1 Allostellaceae bacterium | reverse complement strand
GGCGACCGGTTGGTGGTGCGGGTCGAGCTTGCTGGCGGCAGCGCCGAGTTGATCATCGTCAACCTTTCAACCGGCGTGCCGGTCGCGACGGTCACCTTGCGGCCCCAGACAACTTCTCCGTGACAGGTGGGCCATGAATTTTGCCTCGGACAATGTCACCGGTGCCTCGCCCGAAATTCTCGCCGCCATCGCCGCCGCCAATCAGGGGCCCGCGATGCCTTACGGCGCCGATGAGGTCACGCGCCGGTTGGAGCAGCGCTTCGCGGAGCTGTTCGAGCATGAGGTCACGGTCTTTCCCGTGGCGACCGGCACGGCGGCGAACACCCTCGCACTCGCCTGCCTGACGCCGGTCTACGGCGCGATCTACTGCCATGAGGACGCGCATATCGCGACGGACGAATGTGGTGCGCCGGAATTCTTCACCGGCGGCGCCAAGCTCGTGACCTGCCCCGGCGAACACGGGAAGCTCACGCCGGAAATCCTGATGCCGCGAATCGCCGGCGCGGGTGTCGTTCACAACGTTCAGCCGGCGGCCATCAGCATCACGCAAGAAACGGAGGCGGGGACGGTCTACCGGCCGGCCGAGATCGCGGCGTTGAGCGCGCTCGCGCGCCAGCATGGGCTCGCGCTCCACATGGACGGCGCGCGCTTCGCCAATGCGGTGGCGAGTCTCGGCTGCGCACCGGCCGACGTCACCTGGCGGGCGGGCGTCGACGCGCTCTCCTTCGGTGCGACCAAGAATGGCGCGCTGGCGGCTGAGGCGGTGCTGTTCTTCGAGCCCAAGCGAGCGGAGACTTTCGGCTATCGCCGTAAGCGCGCCGGGCATCTGCTTTCGAAGCAACGCTTCATCGCGGCGCAGCTCGAAGCCTATCTTACCGACGATCTCTGGCTGCGAAATGCACGCCATGCGAACGCGATGGCAGCTCGGCTCGGCGGTGGCCTAGCAACGCTGCTCGGCGCGCGCCTGCTGCATCCGGTCGAAGGTAATGAGGTGTTCGTCGAGCTTGGCGAGAGCGCGATCGAGCGTCTCGCTGCTGCCGGTTTCGGCTTCTACCGCTGGGGCGATGCGCCGGTGCTGCGTCTCGTTACTGCTTTCGACACCGCTCGAGACGCGGTCGAGAGCTTCCTTCGCGTTGCGAGCGAAGCACTCAGCAGCGCGACGAAGCGCTAAGCGACTCGCGAGCGTGTCGCTCGGAACACAAAATGCTGCCGCGCGGCAAAAAAAATCGTCTCACTATGAATTTTTTCTTGCATCGCAGGGCGATGCGACTATTTATCGACCTCGCAGACGCACTCGCACGTGCCTATGGCCCATCGTGGTTATGCAACGACGTAACGCGTCCTTTTTGGCAGAGCCGGTCATCGTGGACCGGTCCCGAGAGGGAGCTCGATATGGTTGCAATCCTACGCAGGGCCGCAACGCCCTGCCCTGATGCCGATTACCAGGATCACAGGGTCGCTTGCGGTTTCGATGGCCGCAGTTTCCTAAGTCCTAGCAGGAAAAATTAACCATTCTCCGGTAGGAAGGGCGGCTTCGCCCGGCTTGCCGGAAAATTCATCTGCGCCGCTTGCCTGCGGGGGGAACCAAAGGCATGCGCCGCCCCCGTCACAGCGAGACACAGGACACAAGCGGGTATGAACAACAAGAAAGTGGCGAAATTTCTGGCTGAGCGCCAGCCGGAGACGCCCTACCTGATCGTCGACCTCGACGTCGTCGGTCAGGCCTACAAGCTGCTCCGACGATACATACCGCTGGCGAAGATCTTCTATGCGGTGAAAGCCAACCCGGCGCCGGAAGTGGTCGGGCTGCTGCGCGATCTCGATTCCAATTTCGACGTCGCCAGCCCCAACGAGATCGATCTCTGCATGGAGCGGGGCGTCAGTGCCGATCGGATTTCCTTCGGCAACACGATCAAGAAAGAGCGCGACATCGCCTACGCTTTCCAGCGCGGGGTGCGGCTCTATGCTTTCGACAGCGCCTGCGAACTCGAGAAGCTGGCCCGGTCCGCGCCTGGCAGCCGCGTCTTCTGCCGTATCCTGGTCGAATCGACGGGCGCCGAATGGCCGCTGTCGAAGAAGTTCGGCTGCGCGCCGGAGATGGCGGTCGAGTTGCTGCGCCAGGCCAAGGCGCTGGGCCTCGACCCCTATGGCGTCTCCTTCCATGTCGGCTCGCAGCAGACGAAAGTCGACCAGTGGGATAGCGCGATCGAGCGGGCGGCCAAGATGTTCTGGGCGCTTGCCGAGACCGACATCAACCTGCGCATGATCAATGTCGGCGGCGGCTTCCCGGCGAAGTACCGCGGCGACGTGCCCGGTGTGGCGCAGTACGCGAACGCCGTCATGGGCGCGATCACCCGGCATTTCGGCAACGACCTGCCTGAGATTATCATCGAGCCCGGCCGCTCGCTGGTCGGCGATGCCGGCGTGATCCACAGCGAGGTCGTGCTGATCTCGCGCAAGTCGGAGAACGACGAGAAGCGCTGGGTTTATCTCGATGTCGGCAAGTTCAATGGCCTGGCCGAGACCATGGACGAGGCGATCCGCTACCGGATCAAGACGCCCTACGAAGGAACGGGGGTTGCGACCGGGCCGGTGGTGCTCGCGGGCCCGACCTGTGACAGCGCGGACATTCTTTATGAGAAGAGCCGCTATCGCATGCCGCTCGACCTCAAGGTCGGCGACCGGGTCGAGATCCTCTCGACCGGCGCCTACACCTCGAGCTACGCCTCGGTGAATTTCAACGGCTTCACGCCGCTGAAGACCTACTGCATCTGATCCGCTGCAAAGCGGAGCGCTAAAGGGCTCCTCGCCGAAATCTCGGCGAGGAGCTTTTGCTTTATGGCGGTGGCGAAGGAGTCGAAATCCTTCACCTGCAGCAGGAAGGCGCCGTCGCCGCCGATCACCTCATTGTTGTAGTAGGTGTCGAGCCAGGGCTCGTCGGTGAGGATGGCGAGGCCGTTGATTGTGATGCCCTTGGCGTTCAGCGTGTCGCGGATCTCGTCAGGCCGGGGTCCGGAATTCGCCATGCCGTCGCCGGAGATATCGATGACTCGTCGCGCCGCCTCGTCGGGCGCGTTCTCAAGGGCGGCGCCCGCGGCGAGCAGAGCGTCGCTGATCGCGGTGAGACCGCTCGAGCTGCGTTTGCCGGCGCGGACCTTTGCAGCGAAAGCCTTGCCGCTCGCCGCATTGCTCACCTTCGTCCAGTCGGCGATGATCGCTTGCTTGTCGCGATCCGACCACTCCAGCATCAGCACGTCGATCCCGCCGACACTCTGAATGGTGTCGATCACCTCGGCATTCTCGAAAGCGCGGGCGATGCCTTCATGCTGAAGCTCGTATTCGCCGGCATCGACGCTCTCCGACACGTCGACGGCGAGCACGAGTGCCATTGCAACCTTGGCTGCAGCGGCCGGTGGGATGGTCGCGATCGACGCGAAGAGGGCGAAGAACGCAATGTGCACGACACGACCAGAGCGCATTTTCTTGCCGAGGCGGAAAAGCATCGGTATGAATCTAAAGGTTTTGATGCGGGCCTCAACAGAGGGATGGATGATCGGGAAATCATCGCTGCACTTTGCCGCCGCCGTTGTTCTGGTTGCTGGCCTCGTCTCGGCCGGACGCGAGAGCGAGGCGGCACCATCGGGTACACCGCCCAATTGCTCGGCGATCGCGTTTCGTCCCATACTCGCGCGGACCGGCGATGGCGAGCAGGATGCCGGCCTCTACAAATCGCGCTATGGCCGCATCGAAGTGAAGGCGACCGTCAAGGACGGCACCACCCAGAACTATTTTGTTGAGATCAATGGCAAGCCGCTGACAAAGGCGACCAGCTTGCCGAGTTCGATCGCGCTTTGCGCCAAGGCCAAGCGCCTACCGGCACCAGGCGCGCCGGCTCCGGCTTGTCTCGGCGATCAGCTGCAAGTGCTGAATGTCCATAACGGCGACGACCGTTATGTGCTGCTGTATGCGCATCGTGCCGGCGCTTGGCATTTCTGCAGCGCCGGCATTTCCTAACGCGGGACGGTTTGATCTAGCGAGCGCTCGCCGAGAGGCGGGCGGTCGAGCCCGGCTGCATGCTTGTGATCGCGGCGTGATAGATCGCCGGTGTGTCGAGCAGGCGCGCCGCGACGAGCTCATCGAGGTTGCTCTTCTCGCGCTCGGCAGGGCAGAGCGAGCGGAGATGCTTCCAGCCCTGATCGTCGAGGCTGATCCGCGACCGCAGCAGCGAAGGCTGGATCGGTGACGCGCTTGCCGGCAGGAGCTTGGCGACATTCGCCTGGCTGTCGGCCTGCTGCGAGGTGCAGACGGTCGGCACGACGCCATGCGTGTTGAGCTGATAGCCGCCGGCGGTGATGATCTGCGCCCAAGTCACGGTAAGCTCGCCGTCATTCGAGGTCCGAACGACGGTCTGCACCGTGCCCTTGCCGTAGGAGGAAGTGCCGATCACGACGGCGCGGCCGGAATCCTGCAGCGCCGAGGCGACGATCTCCGAGGCCGAAGCCGAGCCGCCATTGACCAGCACGGCCATCGGCGCGGTCTCGACGGCACGGTTGCCCGTCGCCGTGAAATGCTGCATTGCGCCAGGATTGCGGCCGACGGTCCGCAGCACATCGCCCTTTTCGACGAAGAGGCTGACGACATCAACCGATTGGTCGAGCAGGCCGCCGGGATTGTCACGCAAATCGAGGACGATGCCGTGGAGGTTGGCGCCCATATCGCGATGCGCCAATTTCAGGAGCTCGGCGAGACGCTCCCCCGTCTGCTGGTTGAACAGCGTGATTTTCAGCCAAGCAATATCGCCTTTTTCCTTGAGGCTGACCGTGTCGGGGACGATCCGTGCGCGCTGCACCGCGATCTTAAGCGGCTCGGCGACTCCTTGCCGCGCGACCGCGATCTGGACCAGTGTTTGAGCGGGGCCGCGCAGGTGCTTGCGGATATCCTCGGGCGTGAGCTGTGCGACCGGCACGCCATCGAGCGCGACGATGCGGTCGCCCGGGATCAAGCCGGCGGTTGCGGCCGGCGTATCGGGCATGACGCCGGCGACGCGCACGTCATTCTCTTGAATGTCGAGCGTGATGCCGATGCCGCCGAAACCGTCGCGGGCGGCGCGATGTTCGCGCGCGATCTTGGGCGGCACATAGCGGGAATAGGGATCAAGCTTGGCGAGCGTGCCGTCGATGACCAGCTCTTCGAGCTTATCGAGCGACGTCGCGCCGACGACGGGCGATAGGCTGCGCGCGTCGTCGACGATCCTGCTCGTCAGCACGCTCCAGTCGACCAGCTCGGACGCGCCGGGCGCATCATACTGGCGAATCTGGCCGGCGACGTTCAGCGTCACCGAACCGGCAGTGCTCTGGATCGAGACCTGCGGATCGACCGATGCCAAGCGGGCGAGGCCGGTCAACGCGAGCTGTCGCGGCTGCACTTCCTGGATATGATATTCGAGGATGCTCTCATTGGTCTCGGTAAACAGCCGACGCTCGTCTGATTGAGCGGCCGTCGGCCGGTCGGCGTGACCGGCACAAGCAGCGAGGGTGAGAACGGCGAAGGCGGTGGCGCAGCGGCGCGACCAAGCGCCACCTAGACCAGCCAGCAAGGTGCTTTGCGGCGCGGCTGTCTCTGTCATAGTGAAGGCAATACCATCTAATTGAGGCCACAAAAGCGCCTCAATGTTGCCGGGCAAAACCCGTAGGTGCAAGAAAATAAAGCGGTAGTATTGTTACCGACGTCGCCTGATGCGCGGACCTAAGCGTTTGCTTTGCTGCGGCAAATCGTCCGCAACAAGGTTAAAGCGGAGACTCGCGGTCACGATGTCCGCTTCGGCGAGTTCGACGGTTACCGCTTCGCCCAAGCTGAAGCTTCGCCCAAATCGCCGTCCGACCAATCGATGCCGCGCTTCATCGTGATCGTAATAGTCCGATGGCAGCGAGCGGATCGGAATTAGCCCGTCGGCTCCTGTCTCGTTCAAGGTGACGAATAGCCCAGCTCGCGTCACGCCATTAATGCGAGCGGAAAATTCGGCGCCCACCCTGTCAGAGAGATACGCCGAGATATATCGATCGGCAGCGTTACGCTCGGCCGCGGCGGCACGGCGCTCGGTCATCGAGACATGCTCGCCGACGGGGAAGAGGTCCTTCTCCGAAACGTTTGCACGGGCCTCGCCAAGCCTGAGTGCATCGATCAGCGCGCGATGCACGACGAGATCGGCATAGCGGCGGATCGGCGAGGTGAAATGCGCGTAGTGGCGGAGCGCCAAGCCGAAATGTCCGATATTGGTCGGGCTGTAGATGGCCTGGGCTTGAGAGCGCAGAATCAGTTGCGGCACCAGCGTCGCGTAAGGCGTGTTCGCGATCTTGTGGAGAATGTCGTTGAAGTGCCGTGGCCGAATGACTTGGCCCTTGGCGAGCTTCACGCCGGGAATGCCGATCTCGGCGAGGAATTCGCTCAGCGCGGCGATCTTCGCCGGATCGGGCGCGTCATGAACGCGATAGAGACAGGGCTTGTGCAAGCGATCCAGCGTCTCTGCCGCGGCGACATTCGCCGTCACCATGAATTCTTCGATCAGGCGATGGCTGTCGAGCCGCTCGCGCGGCTCGATACGCGTGACCTTGCCATTCTCGTCGAGCTGGATGCGGCGCTCAGGTAGATCGAGATCGAGTGCGCCGCGTTGTCGCCACCTGCGATGGAGCGCGGCATAAGCACCGTAAAGCGGGCGCAGCACCGGCTCCAGCAAATGGGCGGTGTGATCGCTCGGTTTTGCATCGATCGCCTGTTGCACCTCTTCGTAAGTAAGGCGCGCGGCGGAGCGCATGAGCCCGCGTACGAAACGGTGGCGGTGGAGATGGCCGTTATCGTCGAACCAGAGATGCACGGCCATGCAGGCGCGATCGACGCCCGGTTTCAGCGAGCAGAGCTCATTGGAGAGCGCCTCTGGCAGCATCGGCACGACGCGATCGGGGAAATAGACCGAGTTACCGCGCTTCTCCGCTTCGCGATCGAGCGCGTCCTCGGGGCGCACATACCAGGCAACATCGGCGATAGCGACGATGGCGTGCCAGCCGTCTGCTTTCTCGGGATCGCGCTCGGCCCAGACCGCATCGTCGAAATCGCGTGCATCGGAGCCATCGATCGTGACGAGCGGAATCGCGCGCAGATCGTCGCGATTGCCGAGCGTGACGGGCTTGGCTGCCTCGGCAAGGCTTATCGCCTCGGCGGGGAATTCGCTCGGGATGTCGTAGCTGTAAATGGCGATGAGGCTGAAGGCGCGCGGATTGCTGCTGTCGCCGACGCGCTCGATCACCCGCGGTTCGGACGGGCCGAAGCGGCTGCTCTCCTTCGGCATGGCGAGTACGATCTCGCCGTCGCGTGCATCCTTGCTGTCGGCACGGGCGACGCGGAATTCGCGCCGCTCTTTGCGGTCGGTCGGTTCGATGCGTCCGCCCTCGCGCGTCAGGCGAAAGATGCCGACGACGCGGTCAGGTGTGACGTCGAGCCTGCGGATAACGCGCGCTTCCCAGCCGCCGCTTTCGGTACGGGCGAAGCGCACGAGCGCGCGCTCGCCGATGCCAAGCGCCGGCGCGCCTGGCTCGGGAACGATCGCCACTTCTTCTTCATAGGTGCGATTGCCGACGACGGGTCGGCCACGGAGTTCGCCGTCGATATCGATCGCATCGATCTCGACGACACCGATCTCGGGCAGGCCGCGGGCGCCGTTGCGGCGCTGCTCACCCTTCCGCGGGTTCTGTCTTTCGGGCCGCAGCTTTTTTCTTTTTAGCGGCTTTGCCTTTGGGTTTCGGGGTGGGTTTCTTGCCATTTGTTGTCTGTGGGGCGGCCGCGTCCTGCTCGGCCGCGGATTGTTTCCGCGTTTTGGCTGCGGCCGGTGCGGCGGTCGCTTTTTTCGCAGCCTTTGCTGCCTTCG
>DATMZZ010000356.1:0-2163 GCA_035573175.1 Allostellaceae bacterium | reverse complement strand
CTCGCACATCTTCTTCGCGTCGCCGAATAGCATCATCGTGTTGTTGCGGAAGAAGAGCTCGTTATCGACGCCTGCATAGCCTGAGGCCATCGAGCGCTTAACGAAGAGCACGGTCTTCGCCTTTTCGACATCGAGGATCGGCATGCCGTAAATCGGCGATTTCGGATCGGTCTTCGCCGCGGGATTGGTCACATCGTTGGCGCCGATGACATAGGCGACATCGGCCATGGCGAAGTCGCGATTGATCTCGTCGAGCTCCTGCACCTCATCGTAAGGCACGTTCGCTTCGGCGAGCAGCACATTCATATGGCCGGGCATGCGGCCGGCGACCGGATGAATGGCATAGCGCACGCTCGCGCCTTCCTTCTTCAGGAGATCCGCCATTTCGCGCAGCGCGTGCTGCGCCTGCGCCACCGCCATGCCGTAGCCAGGGACGATAATCACCGAGCTGGCATTTTTCATGATGAAGGCTGCGTCTTCAGCGCTACCCGCTTTCACCGCCTTGTCGCCGCCCGGCCCGCCGGCTGCCGCGGCGCCGCCCTCGGTACCGAAACCACCGAGGATGACGTTGAAGATCGAGCGGTTCATGCCCTTGCACATGATGTAGCTGAGGATCGCGCCCGACGAGCCGACGAGGGCGCCGGTGATGATCAGCAGCGAATTGGCAAGAGTGAAGCCGATGCCGCACGCCGCCCAACCCGAATAGGAGTTGAGCATCGAGATCACGACCGGCATGTCGGCGCCGCCGATCGGCAGGATCAGCAGGAAGCCGAGGAGGAACGAGATCAGGACGATCGCCCAAAAGGCCATGACCGGCTGGGCCACGACGAACCAGGCGAGTACGCCAAGGAGCACGATGCCGAGCAGCGCGTTGAAGGGATGCTGGCCGGGGAAGACCAGCGGTGCGCCGGTGATGAGACCCTGCAGCTTGCCGAAGGCGATGATCGAGCCGGTGAAGGTGATAGCGCCGATCGCGGTGCCGAGGCCCATCTCGATCAGGCTGCCCTGCTCGATCGCGCCTTCCGTGCCGATGCCATAGGCCGCGGGTGCGTAGAAGGCGGCGGTCGCGACACAGACCGCGGCGAGACCGACCAGGCTGTGGAAGGCGGCAACGAGCTGCGGCAGCGCCGTCATCTGGATGCGCAGCGCAATGAAGGTGCCGATCGCGCCGCCGATCACGATACCGGCGAGGATGAGGCCGTAACTCACGACATGCGGTGATGCGAGCGTCGTGCCGATCGCGATCACCATGCCGATGATGCCGTAGAGGTTGCCGCCGCGCGACGTCTCGGGCGATGACAGCCCGCGCAACGCCATGATGAAGCAGATCGAGGCGACGAGGTAGAGAAGTGCCGACAGATTAGCGCTCAAAGAAAATCTCCCCCTGCCCGCTTATTTCGTCTTCTTCTTGAACATCTGCAGCATGCGCTGCGTGACGATGAAGCCGCCGAAGATGTTGACCGAGGCGAGCGTCACGGCGACGAAGCCCATGATCTTCGAAAAGCTCATATCGCCCGGCCCGGCGGCGATCAGCGCACCGACGATGATCACCGAGGAGACGGCGTTGGTGACGCTCATCAGCGGCGAGTGCAGCGCCGGCGTCACCCGCCAGACGACGTAGTAGCCGACGAAAACGGCGAGCACGAACACCGTGAGAAAGAATACGACGACATCGGGTTGGTTGGCGGCTTCCATGGCTTAGGCTCCTGCCAATTGCGGGTGGACCACCGCGCCTTCGCGCGTCAGCAGCGAGGCTTTGACGATCTCGTCGGCGGTATCGATCTTGAGCGACTTGTCCTTGTCGATGATGAGGCCGAGGAAGGCCAAGAGATTCTTGGCATAGAGCTGGCTCGCATCGACGGCGATATGGGACGGAATATTGAGCTGACCGAGTATGGTGACGCCATTCGCCGTCACCACATCCTTGCCGGCCTCGCTGCCCTCGGCGTTGCCACCCTGCTCGACCGCGAGGTCGACGATGACCGAGCCCGGCCGCATCACATCGATCATGTCCTTGGTGATGAGGATCGGCGCCTTGCGGCCCGGGATCAGCGCCGTGCAGATGACGATGTCGATCTTCTTCAGCGCCTCGGTCGTGTGCTCGCGCTGGCGGCGGGCGAAATCCTCGCCCATCTCTTTGGCGTAGCCGCCGGCCGTCTCCAT
>DATMZZ010000355.1:0-10819 GCA_035573175.1 Allostellaceae bacterium | reverse complement strand
CACCGCCTGGTTCGACAAGGAGCGCGGCCTCGCGCTCGGCATCGCGACCTGCGGCGTCGGGCTCGGCACCTTCGTTATCCCGCAGATGGCCCAGCTCTTCGTGGCGGCATTTGGCTGGCGCATCGGCTATGTCGCCGTCGGCATCGCCACCTGGTTCTTGGCGTTCGGCATGATCGCGCTCTTCGTGCGCGAGCCGCCTGGCTATATCGAGCGGCTGCGCGCGACGCATGACGAGGAAGCCGCGGCAGGCCGCCCCACCTTCGGCCTCGCGGCGCGCGACGCGATCCTCGGCACGCATCAATTCGTCGTGCTGTTCATCATCTTCCTGCTCGAGGGAACGGCGTGCAACGGCATCCTCAGCGGCCATTTCGTGCCGATGATGATCGATCGCGGCTACACGCCGGCAGCAGCGGTGGCGCTTCTCGGAAGCTCTGGTCTCGCCGCGTTGATTGCGCGCATCATCGTCGGCTGGTGTCTCGACAAGGTGAACGGGCCGATCTTCTCGGCGATCGTGATGCTGCTGCCGGTCTTCGGCGTCGTGCTCCTGTGGAGCGGTGCCGGCGCTCCGGCGCCGTTCTTTGCCGCGGTCCTGATGGGCCTCGCCATCGGCGCCGAAGTCGACATGCTCGGCTTCTTCACCAGCCGCTATTTCGGCCGGCGCGCTTTCGGCACGCTCTACGGGCTGATCTTCGCCGCCTTCACGATCGGCATCGGCGTCGGACCGGTCATCCTCGGCATCGGCTTCGACACCTATCACACCTACAATCAGGTGCTCGGGGCCTTCGTCGTCGCGCTGATCGTCGCGTCGGGCCTGTTCCTGACGCTCGGCACCTATCGGTATCCAAAAGGATCCGAGTAACCGACGGAAATTGCTGCGGCTCTTAACTGAGCCGCAGCAATTTCGCCGCCGTGCCGCCGAGGATCGCGACCTTGTCCGCATCGCTGAGGCCCGGCGTCGCGAGCACATGGCCGACCGGGTCGGTCACCCAGGGAAAGCCGTAATCGGTGCCGATCATGATGTGCCGCGGCCCGATCTCGACGGCGAGATGGCGCAGCCCTTCGGGCGTGAAGACCATCGTGTCGACATAGAGCTGCTTCAAATAGTCGCTCGGCCGTTTCTTCGGCCCTGGCCCCTTGCAGGAAGCCGGCTGCACCGAGCAGCCGTGATCGAGCCGGCCGGCATAAGACGGCAGATAGCCGCCGGCATGCGCGCCGCAGATCCGCAGCTTCGGGAATTTATCGAGCGTACCATCCATGATGAGATGCGACAGCGCGATCGTCGTCTCCAGCGGGTTGCCGATGACATTGCCGAGCGCGCCATAGCCTTCGACACGTTTGGCGATGCCGGTCGCCTGCTCGCTGTCCTGCGGATGCATGAAGAGCAGCGCGTCGAGCTCTTCCGCCTTGGCCCAGAATGGATCGAATTTCGGATCGGATAGCTCGACCCCGGCGACATTGCCGCCGATGCCGGCGCCGCGCAGCCCTTGCTGCTTCATCGCCACTTCGAGCATTTCCGCCGCGAGATCGGGGAATTGCAGCGGCACTGTTGCGAAAGCGACCAAGCGCTCGGGCTCCTGCTTGCACAGCGCCATCAGCTTTTCGTTCTGCACCTCGCAAATCTTGCGCGCGAGGTCGCGATCGGCGGGATACCACCACTCATTGACGCTGATCGCTTCGACGTCGATGCCCTGCGCATCCATGGTGGCGATGCGATTCTCCAGCGTCGGGTTGTTGCCCGGCACCGTGAGCTGCCGCTGCGCCCGGCGCTCGAGCGACGTGCCTTTCACGATCGGCGCAACATCGGGGATAGCGGTGTGGCAATGCACATCGACGGTACGCACGCGCTTGCCGCCCACCGTAACCTTGCGGCGTTGGCCGCCTTTCGCAGGCTGCGCGCCCCTCGCTGACTGCGCCCAGGGTCGCCGCGCGCCATAAGCCAAAGAAGCGCCGGCCGCCGCGGCGCCGACGAAGAATTGCCGACGATCCAAAATTTAATCCTCCCCCGAAATGCGGACGCGCCGCCCCAAAAATTTGGACAGGGGCGGCGCGTCCTACCCGTACGATTCGTTACTTACTTTTTCGGCACGCCGAGCTGCTCGGCCATCCAATCGGCACATTGGTTCTTCCACAGATGGCCGCGATTGTGGCCGACATGGATGCCGCCTTCGAGCGCGACGAAGACGCAGGGCCCCTTCACCTCCTTGGCGACGCGCTCGGCATCGGTCCATTTGGTGATGTGATCCGCCTTGCCGCAGATGATGAACATCGGCGTGGTGATCTTCGATGCAACGCCTTCCATGTCGAACGGCCGCGTCTTCTCGCGCGCCTCTTCCACCGTCTTCGAATGGGTACGGAGGACGTAGGCATTCTTCAGCGTCTGCGGCCGCTGGTCGAAATTGTCGATCACCTTATAGGCGCCGCTATTGGCGATCGCCGCTTTGACACGCTTCTCGAAAGCGGCGGCGCGCGGCGCGTAATAGCCGCCCATCGACGCGCCCGAGATACCGACGCGCGACGCATCGAGATCGAGGCGTTTCTCGACGAAATCGATCACCGCGCCGACCGGCTCTTCGAATTTATGCGTGACCGGCCAATCATATTCCGCCTCGCCCTGCCCCGGCCCGTCGAAAGACAAGGTCGCGATGCCGCGGTCGAGGAAGAGCTGCTCGTAAAAGTGCTGCTCTTCCTTGGTCGAATCCATGCCGGAGATGATGAGGATGACCGGCTGCTTGCCGGTAGCGACGCCATCCTTGTTTAGGAGCGGCTTGCGCAGATAGCCGTAGAGATGCTTGCCCTCGAAGGGGATGGCGACGCGCTCGCCCGGCGGCGAGAAATGCGGCAGCGCCAGCGTGTAGCATTCGACGGCTTTCATATGCGCCGCCTTCATCTGGTCCGGCTTATGGGTGAAATAGAATTTCGCGAAGTGATATTCGATCGCCGCAGTGAAAAGATGCGCGGCGGCCGAGGCGTTCTGGTTTTCGAGCAGCGCGGCGCGGCCGAACTTCTCATGCACCGAGGCGCGCTCGCTCCAGGCCTGGCACCAATCGTCGTAATTGTCGATCGAATAGGCGACTTCCTGGAAATCGCTGAGCGGCACGCCGGCCGCCACCATGCGCCCTACCCAGCCCGTCCGCGCGGCCTTGACCGTCGCATCGGGTTCACGTGTGGAAGCGTCTGCCATTTTGCCCTCCCTTTGGCGCTCAGCTCTTTGGCGCCAGCCCTCTTTGCCCATCATGACATGCACCGCGCAGGGCCGGAAGCCACCCATCCCACCGCGCGCGTGGTAAGCTGCCCCACAAGCAGATATTCGGGGGGCCTCATGCCGAAAGCCAAATCACCCGCCAAATCGCCGGCGGCGAAAGCGGAAGAGCCGCGGACATTCTCGCTGCATTGGGGCAACGGCATCATCGAGGAAGAGGTGCGGATCGGCTCGACCTATCACCATCCGACGATCCAACTCCTGAAATTCACCGAGGGCAGCGCCAAGGGCACGCGCGAGATCCGCTTCTGCCACTACAACCATCGCGGCCAATTCCAGCGCTCGCCGCTGATCATCGACGAAAAAGACATTCCCGCGCTGCGCAAGGCGCTGAACGAGACGCCGAAGCTGAAAGGGCTGCTGAAGAAGCTGATCGGGTGATTTCCCTCGCCGCGCTTGCGGGGAGAGGGAGGGGCCCGGCGCGTAAGCGCTGGGAGGGTGAGGTGTGCCACAAAGGCACGATATTCATTTGAAACTCACCCACCTCACCCTACCCTCTCCGCCATCAAGGGCGAGAGGGTATTAGTAGAACTTCGCTTGCGACAAAGGTTCAGCGCTACACCGGCTTCAGCGGCTGATGCGGTGCGGCAGGCAGCTCGATACCGATCTTATCGCCGGCGCGCACGGTACCGCCTTCGATCACGACCGCCATCACGCCGGCCTTGCGGATGAGGTTGCCCTCGGCATCGCGATCCAACGTCGCCGCCATGAGCCCCGGCCGGAGCCCGTCGAGCTGGCGGCAGGGATTGCGCAGACCGGTCACTTCGATAATCGCGGCCTCGCCCAACCGCAACCGCGTGCCGCTCGGCAGGCCAAGCAGGTCGATGCCGCGCGTCGTGATATTCTCGCCCATCTCGCCGGGCGCCATCACAAAGCCGGCGGCGCGCAGCTCCTCATGCAGCTCGGCGTGAATGAGATGGACCTGGCGCAAATTCGGCTGGTCGGGATTCCGGGCGACATGCGAGCGGTGCTTCACCGTCTCGCCGAGATGCGCATCGCCTTCGACGCCCAAACCGGCAAGCAGCCTGATGGTCCCGAACGCGGGCTTGCTCATCGTATGCGACCCGCTGCAACTCACCGAGACCACGATCCCGGTCACGATATTGGCTTCCATCCCGCCATTATAGACCGAGATAGGCTTCCTTGATGCGCGATTGCTCGAGAAGCTCGGCCGGCAGGCCCGTGGCGACGATGCGACCTTCTTCGAGCACATAAGCGCGATCGGCGATCTCCATCGCCTGGCTGACATTCTGCTCGACCAGGAGGATCGCAACGCCTTCCGATTGGATGAGCTCGATCGCGTGGAACATCTCGCCGACAATGGCGGGCGCGAGGCCGAGCGAGGGTTCATCCAGCAGCAGAAGGCGCGGCTCGGCCATCAAGGCACGGCCGATCGCGACCATCTGCTGCTGCCCCCCTGAAAGCGTGCCCGCAAGCTGCTGCCGTCTCTCGCGCAGCACCGGAAAGAGTCCGTAGACGCGGTCGAGGCTGCGCGCGCGATCCTTGCGCGCCTCGGGCCGGTAGCATCCGATCTCAAGATTTTCCTCGACCGTCATGCCGGCAAAGAGCCGCCGCCCCTCCGGCACCAGCGCGACACCCTGGCGGCAAACGAGATGCGGCGCGACCTTTCCCAGATCGACATTGCCGAGCCGCAACGTGCCACGCTCGGGCTTCAGCAAGCCGGCAATGGTATTGATGAGCGTCGATTTGCCGGCGCCGTTCGGGCCGATCACCGAGACGATCTCGCGGTCATCGACTTTGAGCGCAATATCCCAGATCGCGGGCGCGCCGCCATAGCCGACGGTCAGATTTGCGATCTCAAGAAGCATGGGCTTTGCCGAGATAGACGCTGATGACTTCGCTGTCGTTCATGACTTCTTTCGGATCGCCGAGCGCGATCAGCGCACCGCCATTCAGCACCGCGACGCGATCGGACAGCGCGACCACCGCGCGCATCAAATGCTCGACGAAGATGATCGTCGTGCCGCGGTCGCGGATGTCGCGGATCAAATTCAGCGCGTCGTCGACCTCGGTATTGTTAAGGCCGGACAGTACCTCGTCGAGCATCAGCACGCGGGGCCGCGCCGCAAGGCCGCGCGCGAGCTCGAGGAATTTGCGCTCATGCAGATTAAGTGCCGGCGGATAGTCGAAGGCTTTGCGCGCGAGACCGGTATAGCCGAGCCAATGCGCCGCCATGCGCCGCGCGTCGTCCTCGCCATGGCCGTCGCCAAAGCTTGCCGCGAGCGCGACGTTATCGAGCACCGTGAGGCGATTGAAGGGCCGCGGAATCTGATAGGAGCGCGCGATGCCGAGCCGCGCGACACGATGCGCCGGCAATTGCCCGATCGCAGCGCCGGCGAAATTGATGCTGCCGCGATCGAGGCGGAAATGGCCGGTGATCACGTTGATGAGCGTCGACTTGCCAGAGCCGTTCGGGCCGACGAGGCCGAGGATCTCGCCTTGCCGCACATCGAGTGTCACGCCCTTGAGCGCCTGCACGCCTCCGAAAGTCTTCACCACATCCTTGCATTCGAGCACGACGGCGTGCTGCGCCGCCAGAGCCGCCTCCTCCGCCCGCGGCGGCGGAATGAGCGGCTCGGGCAGCGCCGCGACCGGCACGAGGCTGCGCGGGGCGACCCGGCGCCAGAGCTGCGTCAGGCTCGGCATCACGCCCTCGGGCAGCAGCAAGACGACGAGGATAAGCCCCAGCGCGACGCCGCCGCGTGCCAGCGCCGCTTCGGGCCCGGCCGGGAAACCATAAAGCGCGACGGTGACGATAATCGCGCCGAGCGCCGGACCGAGCCAATGGCGCGAGCCGCCGAAAATGCTCATCACCACGGGATACATAATCGTCGTGATCTCGAAGGTCTCGCCGACCGTGACGTAGCTGACATTGATCGAATAGACGCTGCCGACGGCGCCGGCGAGTCCGGAGGCGAGCGCGATCGCGCCGAGCTTGTAGCGGAAGGTCGGCACGCCTTTGACTTCGGCGACGTCCTCGTCGTCATGGATGGCGAAGAGGCCGAGCCCCATGCGCGAGCGATAGACGCCATAGGTAATGATCAACGTCAGCGCGCAGAGGAACAGGCCGAGCGTATAGATCGTGCCCGGTTGCGAGCCGAAGAGCTCGGGCATCGACACGCTGATGAGATAGACGCCCGAGCCGCCATCGATCGGCGTGTTCGAGATGATCGCCGCGACGACGAAAGTGACCGAGATCGTGATCAGCGCGAAAAGCTCGCCGCGCAGCCGCTGCAAGCGGAAGACGAGCCAGCCGATGCCGGTCCCGAGCGCCGCGGCGAGCAAGCCCGAAGCCGGGATCGTCCAGAGGAAGGGCCAGTTGAACTTCGTCGCCAGAGTCGCGGCGCAATAGACGCCCGTGCCGAAAAACGCGGCGTGGCCGAAGCTCCAATAGCCGGCGAAGCCGCTGAGGATCGTCCAGCTCGTCGCCATCGAGATCCAGAAGAAGACGAGATAGAGGAAGGCGATGTAATAGGGGGCGACGCTGGTCGCCGGGATGATGAGCAGCAGCGCGGCCACCACGATGAGGCCGGCAATGACGCGTATGCGGTCGCGGGTCAGATCCATCGCGGCCTGAACAGCAAGAGGGCGATCAGCACGGAGAACGAGACGAGCGGCGCCCAGGAGGGATTGACCGCGGCCATGGTCAACGCCTCGCAGACGCCAATCAGCACGCCGCCCATCAGCGCGCCGAGCGGATTGCCGAGCCGGCCGATGATCACCACGGCAAACACGACGCCGACCCAGGCCCAGATCTGCGACGGCGCCAGTGTCGCGATCAGCGCGATGAAGACGCCCGCGACACCAGCGTAAGCGGCGCAGAGTCCCGATAGCAGGAAGGACAGGGCACGATGATTGATTCCGTAAGCCGTCGCGATCGGCGCATCCTCGGCGCAGGCGCGCAGCGCGCGGCCGACATAGGTGTAGCGCAGCCAGGCCCAGGTCGCGGCGGCAAGCGCGCACGCGACAAGGAAGGCGATGAAGCTGAGCTTCGGCACATAGAGCGAGCCGATGACCCAGGATTGCGTGCCCCAGGCCGTCTCATAGCGGCGGAAATCGGCGGTCCAGAGGAATTGCAGCGCCGATTCGACGATCACCGCGAAGGCGAAGGTGATGAGCATCGACGCCATCTCGGTAACAGCGAAGCGCATGAACACCCAATGCAGTCCGATGCCGTAGACGAAGAAGGCCGCGATAATCATCAGCCCGGCCCACCACGGCGCGATGCCAAGTGCGGTTCCCATCCACCAGGTGAGATAGGCGCCGAGCAGGGCGATCGCGAAATGGCCGAGATTGACGAGGCGCAGCAAACCCCAGCTCAACGACAGGCCGAGCGCGAGCAGGCCGTAAAGGCCGCCGGCGAGGATGCCGGTGATCAGCGATTGCTCGATGAGCGAGAGCGAGACATGGGCCATACGCTGCTTCCTCGCCCTCGCTGGGTTCCTATGGCGCGATCAACTGCGCGCCGGGCGTGCGCCTATCGAGCGGCCAAATGGTCACCCACTTGCCGTTCTGCACCTGCTTCAGCTGCTGCATATCGACCGCGCTCGTATGCGAACGGCCGCTGAAATCGCGCTTGCCCTCGATCGTCTCGACCGAATTTTTGTCGAGCCATTCGGCGATCTTCTTGTCATCGAGGCTGTTCGTCGCTTTGACCGCGGCGGCGAGAATCTGCCAGCCGGCATATTCATTGCCCGCCTGGCTGTCGACATGCGGATAAGGCAAGCCCGCCTTCTGCGCACGCGCGTCGAATTCCTTGGCAAAGGCGCCGCCTTCCTCGGTCGAGATGTAAGGCTCGACATCCTCGAAACCCGAATAGGAGACGGCGCGATCGGCGAGCGAATCACCCGCCATCGACCCCGAGGGATAAAGATAGAAATGCCGCTTCGGCGAATAATCGATGCGCTTTTCGGCTTCGAGCAGTTGGTCGCCTTCGACGCCGAGACAGGCGACGAAAACGAAATCGGCATTGGCGTCCTTCACCCGCGCGGCGACGCCGCTGAAATCGCGATTGCCGACATCGTATTCGAGATAGCCCAACACCTCGACGCCGTGCGCCTTCGCCGCGCGCTCCATGCCATGCGCCATATCCTCGGCCGAGGGGAATTTGCTCGAGACGATGAGCACATTCTTCGGCGGATGGCCGGTGCTGGCATAAGCATCGAGCACTTTCACCGGCAGTGTCGCGGTCGAATCCGGCCCGCCGATCGTCGCCGAGAAATGCCACTCATACTTCGCGAGCGCCGGTTGGCCGAGCGTGTTCTCGATGAAAACCTTGTGGTAACGCTGCGCGACGCTCATCGCCGCGAGGATCGCCGCGGTGCCGTAGGGACCCTGGATCAGATCGACATGGTCCGCGGTGATCAGCCGCTCATAAAGCGTGCGCGAGATATCGGGCTTCGATTGATCGTCGAGCACGACATATTCGACCGGCCGGCCAAGCAGTCCGCCGTTGCGGTTGAGCCGCTCGACGAAGATTTGGCTCGCGATCTGATGCGCGAGGCCGGTCTGCGCGAAAGGGCCGGTCAGGGAAAGCGTTTGCCCGATACGGATCGGTTGACCGCTCGGCGCCTGGGCAAGCGCCGGCGATATCCCAAGAGCGAGCGCCAGGGACAGGAGTAGATTGCAGCGCAGAAGCCGCTTGCCCAGAGCCATTCTTTCCTTCCCTGTTCTGTGTCCTGACCGGTCGCTTCGCGGCTCTAATCAAGGCGCCAGCAATTTCGTGCCCGGTGTCGCCATTTCCTTCGGATAGACCGAAACCCAGCGGCCGTTCTGCACCTGGCGGATCTCCTGGATATCACTGCTGCTTGTGTGGTTGAGGCCCTTGAAATCGCGCTTGCCGGCGAGCGTGTCGACCGTGGCATTCTCGAGCCAAGCGGCGAGCTTGGCATCCTCGATGCTCTTTGTTGCATTGATCGCCGCGACCAGGATTTGCCACCCGACATATTCGTTGCCAGCCTGGCTGTCGACATGCGGATAGGGAAGCTTCGCTTCCGCCGCCTTGGCATCAAACGCTTTGGCGAATTCAGCCGCTTCGGGCGGCGTGATGAACGGCGCCACATCTTCGAAATTCGTCAGGGACGTGGCACGCTCGGCAGGTCCGTAACCTGCCAGCACCGGTGCGGGATAGAGATAGAAATGCCGCTTCGGCGTGTAGCCGACCTTCGAGAGTGCCTCCAGGAGCTGATTGCCTTCGATGCCGAGACAGCCGACGAACATGAGATCGGGATCGGCTTCTTTAATGCGCGATGCGATCGGCCCGTAATCGAGATTGCCGGTCTGGTATTCGAGGAAGGCGACTTCCTTGAGCCCGCGCTTCTCCGCTTGGGTGCGCATGCCTTTCGCCATATCCTCGGCCGAGGGGAATTTGCTGGTCACGACGGCGATGGTCTTCGGTGCGTTGCCGGTCGAGGCGTAGCAATCGAGGATCTTGCTCGGCAACGAGACGTGCGGCTCGGGGCCCGAGACCAGCGCGGAGAAATGCCATTTGTAGGTGGCGAGTGCCGGCACGCCCATCGTGCTCTGGATGAACACCTTGTTGTAGCGCTGAGCGACGCCCATCGCAGCGAGGATCGGGGCGGTGCTGTAAGGGCCGAGGATGAGATCGACTTTGTCGGCGGTCAGCAGTTTTTCGTAAAGCGTGCGTGAGATATCGGGCTTCGACTGATCGTCATAGAGCACGTATTGGACCGGCCGCCCGAGCAGCCCGCCATTCTTGTTGATGCGCTCGACATAGTATTCGCTGACGATCTTGTGGATGAGCCCGGTCTGGGCGAAAGGTCCGGTCAGCGACAGCGTCTGGCCGATCTTGATCGGCGTGCCCGAAGGGCCTTGTGCCATCACCGGCCGCGCGGCGGCATAGACCGCCAGACCACCGATCCCAGCAACGACCTCACGGCGCGAAACGATAGGCGTCTTCCTGCTCATCGATTCCTCCCCATTGCCGCCAGCGCCTTTTATTTTTTGTCGCGCCGGCTGTCTTGGACGATCATCCATCTTAGCCAGAAGGCAGGCCCGTAAAGCAAGGACTTCGCGGCAGACCCGGTCCGGCGAGGATACCGCGCTGCAACAAAAGGCCGCGGCAGCCTCGCCGATTCCGGGAAAGTTACTTCTTCTTCGCCACGACCTTGGTAACGAGGCTGCCGATCGCCGGCGACTTCATTTCGACCGTGTCGCCCGGCTTTAGGAAACGCTCCGGTGCCGAGGTCTTGTCCGGCAAAAGCGCGCTCGAATCCGCCGCCGTTCCAGCGGCCGTGCCGCCGCTGATGATGTCGCCCGGGAAGAGCGAGAAGTCACGCGACAGATATTCGAGATACTCACCGAAGCTGAAAGCCATCGCCTTGGTGCTGAAATGCTGGCGGCGCTCGCCATTGACCAGCGTCTCGATCGAGGTGTCGGTCGGATCGGTCTCGCCCACCGCGATACAGGGGCCGAGCGAGGTCGAGGTGTCGAAATTCTTCGGGAAGGCGAAATTGAGCGAGCCGCCCGACTGCTCGCGCGGCGCGCGGACGCTCCAATCGGCGAGCATGGTCACGCCCC
>DATMZZ010000354.1:0-6537 GCA_035573175.1 Allostellaceae bacterium | reverse complement strand
GAATATCGGCATCCAGCGCGCGCGCGGTGAGGCGGTTTTGTTCCTCAATGCCGACGACGAGCTCGCGCCTGGCGCCTTGGTGATCATCGAGCAGACACTGCGCGAGCGGCCGGACGTCGAGATCGTCGCCGGGCAGGCGGTCGTCGAGGATGACGACGCACCGGCAACGCCGCTCATTCGCCATGTCGCTGCGGCCGGCGGCGCTTTGTCGCTCGCCCAACTCGTCGCCGGTGTTCCGGCGATCAATGCCATGGCATTTCGGCCGTCGCTCTTCCGACGCTACGGCGAGGTCGAGACACGCTATCGCATCGCCGGCGATCGCGCTTTTCTCCTCCGCCTCGCGCTTGCCACCGAGCCGCCGGGCATCGCGACCGTCGATGCCGTGCTCTATCGCTACCATGTGCATAGCGGCTCGCTCACGCTGAAACGCAGCCTTGAGCAGCGCTTGCGCGTCGCGCGCGATCATCTGGCGCTGTCCCGGCAGTTGCTCGGCGAAGCGCCGTCCGCCGAGGCAGCGCGTTGGCTGCGCCATATGCGGCGGCGCGAGGGGACCGTCGCCGGCTTGCGGTGTCTCGCCGCCGGCCGCCCGGTGGAAGCCGTCGAATTTCTGTGCGGGTTCTTCGGCTAACTAGACGAATTGCTCGGCGGCGTTCTCGACGAACCAGCGATAGGCGTCGGTGAGCCCTTCGCGCAGGCCGATCTTCGGCTGCCAGCCCATGCCGTTGAGCATCGAAACATCGAGCAGCTTGCGCGGTGTGCCGTCGGGCTTGTCGGTCGCGTAACGCAGCCGGCCCTTGAAGCCGACGATCTCGGCGATCAGCGTTGCCAGCTCGGCGATGCTGACATCCTCGCCCCAACCGATATTGACGTGGCTTTCGTCGGAGTAGCGCTCCATCAGGAAGACAAGCCCGTCGGCGAGATCATCGACATGGAGGAACTCGCGCCGCGGCTTGCCGGTGCCCCAGATCTCGACCTCGGCCGCGTTTGTGATCTTCGCTCTGTGCGTCTTTGCCAGCAGTGCCGGAATGACATGGCTCGCCTGCAGGTCGAAGGTATCGCCCGGGCCGTAGAGATTGGTCGGCTGGGCCGAGATGAAGTCGCTGCCATATTCCCGGCGATAGGCGGCGCAGAGCTTCAAGCCGGCGATTTTGGCGATCGCATACCATTGATTGGTCGGCTCGAGCGCGCCAGTCAGGAGATGCTCTTCCTTCATCGGCTGCGGCGCGAGGCGCGGATAAATACAGGACGAGCCGAGGAAGAGCAGCTTCTTGACGCCGATATGGCGCGCACCCTCGATCACGTTCGCCTCGATCATCATGTTGTCGTAGAGGAATTCGGCGGGACGCGTGTCGTTGGCGAGGATGCCGCCGACCGCCGCGGCAGCGACGAATACCGTGTCGGGCTTGTTTGCGGCCAGCCAGGCTTCGGTCTCGGCCTGGCGGCGCAGATCGACCTCTTTGTGCGTGACGGTGAGGATCTCGCAATCGATCTTTTGCAGCCGCCGCACCACCGCGCTGCCCACCATGCCGCGATGACCCGCGACGAAGATGCGCTTGCCGCTGAGTGGATAGATCGCCGGCTGCATGGTTGGCGTTCTCAGCCTTGGCCGGCGGCGGCGGCGCCGCGCGCCGGCGTCGAGAAGCCGGCCTGTTTCAGCGTGCGCTCTTGCTTCGCCAGGTCGAGATCATACGCAACCATGGCGCGGATCAGCTCCTGGAAACTCATGCGTGGCTTCCAGCCGAGCTTGGTGCGCGCCTTCGACGGATCGCCATGGAGGTAATCGACCTCGGTCGGGCGCAGATAACGCGGATCGATCTCGACATATTTCTTCCAATCGAGGCCGAGCTCGCCGAAGGTCAGCTCCACCATCTCCCGCACACTGTGCGATTCCCCGGTCGCGACGACGTAATCATCGGGCGCATCCTGCTGCAGCATCAGCCACATCGCCTCGACATAGTCGCCGGCGAAGCCCCAATCGCGCTTGGCGTCGAGATTGCCGAGGAAGAGCTTTTCCTGCAGCCCTTCCTTGATGCGCGTCGCCGCGCGCGTGACCTTGCGCGTGACGAAGGTCTCGCCGCGGCGCGGGCTCTCGTGATTGAAGAGGATGCCGTTGCAGATGAAGAGACCATAGGCCTCGCGATAGTTGATGGCATACCAGTGCGCCGCGACCTTGCTGACGGCGTAAGGGCTGCGCGGATAGAAGGGCGTCGCTTCGCTCTGCGGCGGCTTGGCCGCGCCAAACATCTCCGACGAGCCGGCCTGATAGAAGCGCGGCTCGCGGCCGCCGACGGCGGCGTGATCGCGCAGCGCCTCGAGGAGGCGCAACGTGCCCATCGCAACGGCTTCGCCGGTGTATTCCGGCACCTCGAACGAGACTTTCACATGGCTTTGCGCGCCGAGATTATAGACCTCGTCGGGTTCGACCTTCTCCAGCACGCGACGCAGCGCGGTGCCGTCGGTCAGGTCGCCGTAATGCAGCGCGAAATTGGCGCCGGTCACATGCGGGTCGTGATAGAGATGATCGACGCGATCGGTGTTGAAGAGGCTGGCGCGGCGCACCAAGCCGTGCACCTCGTAGCCTTTGCTGAGAAGCAATTCGGTCAGATATGACCCATCCTGACCGGTTACACCGGTGATCAATGCGCGCTTGGCCATGGCAATCCTTGTTGAGGCGCGGATATTAGGCGAAATTTCCGCCGAAGGCGACGGGAATGGCCGCGAATGTATCGATCTGTTACGGTTAACGCGGACAAAATGGGTATTAAAAATATGCATTGGGGCGATCGGCGCGAGAAATTCCGCACAGTGCTGGAAGGCGCACGCTGCGTCTATCCGGCTTCGGTTTACGATCCGATGACGGCGCGGCTGGCGGCCGATCTCGGTTACGAAATCGGGATGTTCTCGGGCTCGGTCGCGTCGCTGACGATCCTCGGCGCGCCGGACATCGTTGTGCTGACGCTGTCGGAATTCGTCGCCCAGGTGCTGCGCATCAACCGCGCCGGCAATCTGCCGCTGATGGTCGATGCCGATCACGGCTACGGCAACGCGCTCAATGTGAAACGTACGGTCGAGGAGCTCGAGACCGCCGGCGTCTGCGGCCTCTCGATCGAGGATACAATGCTGCCTGCGGTCTTCGGCTCAGCGGAGAAGCCGCAGGTGCTGTCGATCGAAGAAGGGGTCGGCAAGATGCGTGCCGCGCTGGCGGGGCGGCAGGACAAGCGGCTAGTGATTGTCGGACGCACCTCGTCAATCGGCATTACCGGTCTCGCCGACACCATCGCCCGGGCCAAGGCCTATGAAGCGGCCGGTGTCGATGCGTTCTTCATGGCCGGCGCCAAGACTCGTCGAGACGTCGAAGCGGTCGCTGCGGCGATCAAGATTCCGCTGGTGCTGGGCACGCCGTCGGCCGAGTTGCAGGATCTCGATTATCTCAGTGCCCGGCGCGTGCGCATCTGCATCCAAGGTCATTTGCCGGTCGCGGCGGCGGTGCGCGCCGCCTACGAGACGCTGAAAGCGCTGCGCGAGGGCGTGAAGCCCAAGGATGTTGCCGGCGTCGCCTCGCCCGAGCTGATGAAGCAGGCGACGCGCGAGGCCGATTATCGCCGCTGGATGAAAGAATTCCTCGGCGCCTGAGCGTTACCGCATCGGCTGGATAATCGCGGTCGGCGGACCGCTCGCTTCCATGGGGGCGCGGGTGGCGGCGCAGCCGACAGCTCGGCTGTTGGCGACGGCGCGTATGCATGTCTGGCGTTGCCGGCGCCGCATAATGCGCGTAGTCCGGCCGGCAGGCGACAAGCATTGACGCGGCGGTGACGACTGCGATGAGCGTCGGCGCGCGCTTTTTTTCTCCAGCCAAGCTTAACTTTGCATGCCTCTGAACAGCGGAGCGCGGCGTCGGTTCCCCCTGGGCTTAGTCATAGGCGGAACTGGGCGGCGAAGCGCGGGTTTGATGAACAGTTCCTCACTTCTAGCGAGGTTTGTCATGACAAGTGTGGTTCCAAAATTTGCAACGGCCGCGGCGGTTGCCGCTTTGCTCGCTTTCGGCGCCGGCGGCGCCTTTGCGCAATCGGGGCCGGGCGCGGCCGCGCCGTCGCGCACGGCGGCTCCCCCGACCAGTAATGCTCCATCATCATCGACCAGCAGCACACCGATGAAAGACCCGCTTTCCTCGGAAGACATTTCACAGATCGAAGGCAGCTCGGTGCAGGCCAGCGATGGCACGAGCATTGGCAAGGTCTCGACCGTGCTGATGGATCCGTCGAGCAAGAAGGTCGACCGGCTGGTTGTCGCGGAAGGCGGCGTGCTCGGCGTCGGCGCGCATAAGGTGGCGTTGCCGGTGGATATCTTCCATTGGGACGGGCAAAAGCGCAGCTTCACCATCCAAAAGACCGCCGACGATCTGAAGGCCATGCCGGAATGGAAGCAGCCGCAACTTGCCGAAGCGCCGAGCGGCGGCAGCTCCAGTTCCGCGCCCGCGACTTCGCAGCCCGCGGCCCCCGCGCACGAAACGAGCACCAGCGCCACAAACGGGGCCGCGTCGGCACCAGTCGCGCCGGCGAATAAATAAGCCCACTAAGCAACGCGTACGGCGATGCGCCCGGCCGGGAGGAAATCCCGGCCGGGCGTTTTCTTTGCGCGTCGTTGGCAGGCTTGAGCCGCGCCGCCTCAATGCTCTAGCGTGGCGCGATGCGGTTTCGGATCGTCTTGTGCCTTCTGGTCCTGGCCATCGTTGCGGCCTGGGGGGTCGGACGCGCGGCTTTGAGCAAGCCGTCGACCGTCAATCGCTATGCGGTCATCGACGGCGACACGTTCCTCTATTACCCGAAGACCTGCATCTTCACCGTCTTGAAGCTCGGTTGTCCGCCGCAGTTGTTGCGGCTCGAGGGCGTTGACGCTTTCGAGCGCCGGCAGACTTGTCATGACGCGCTCGACCAGGTCTATCCCTGCGGCCAGATCGCGACCGATCGCTTGAAGCAACTCGTTGCGCGGCCCGATTTCACCTGCCGTATCGATCCCGAGTTCACCGATCGCCACGCGCGCGAATTTTCGGTGTGTTTTGCCGATGGCCGCGATGTTGGTGCGACCTTGGTGCGCGAGGGGCTCGCCTTCTCCTATGGCCGCGACCGACAATATTTGCCGCTGGAGAACGAAGCGAAGGCGGCAAGACGCGGCGCTTGGGCCGGACATTTCGTGCGGCCGCAATATTTCCGGCTCGGCGCGACGGCCTGACCCGTTAGCGCGTCAGCGTCTCGTAAGCGGCGACGATCTTGGCGGCGACGCCTTCGACCGTGTAATCCGCGACCTTCGGCGCGAAAGCATCGACCAGCTTCCAGCCTGATTCGGGGTCGGCGAGCAGCGTTTCGATCGCCTTGGCGAGATCGGCCGGATCATCCGGTTTGTGAAAACGCATCGGCGTGTCCGCGAACACTTCGCGCTTCACCGGAATGTCGCTGACGATCGCCGGTGTGCCGACGGCGAGCGCCTCGATCGGCGGCAGGCCCAGCCCTTCGAACAGCGATGGGGCCAGCAGCATGCGCGATGTCTTGACCAGATGGCCCAGATCGGCGGCCGGTATCTCGATGTGATGCTCGATGCCGAAGCGGCGAAACCACGAGCGCGGCTTGTGCTTCGCCTTGCCGACCCAGACCATCGCCAGATCGGGCGGTTTCTTCATCAGCGATAAAGCACGCAAGGCAAGGTCGGTGTTCTTCAAGGGATCGGCGAGCCGGCCGACGATCACAGCCATGTTGCGACGCTGCCGCGTGCGGAAGCCGTCGAGATCGGGATCGAATTGCACCGGCTGGCCGACAACGATAGCGCGGTCGTAATCCCAGAAGCGCTTGAACTGTTCGACGACGAAATACGTGTTGGTGGTAAGGACATCGGCGGTGCTCAGCACTGCGTCGCGATGGGTGCGCAGCTCGTCGATGCTTTTGACAACGGCAGTGCCTTCATAGGCGGGCAGATCCTGCACATGCCGGATCAGCGGTTTGCCGGTCGCGGCTTTGCATTGCACGGCATCGCGGCCTTGCAGCAGCTCGTTGCTATAGATGAAATCGAATTCTTCACCATCGGCCGCGACATGACAGCCGATGCGGCGAAAACCTTCCTCGATGCGCTGGATCTGGCCCCAACTGCCGCGGAAGCCGAAGGTCTTGATGGAATAGCGTGCCATCAGGTGCCGACGCTCAAGGAGGTGCCGAGGCGGCGCAGCGCGGCGATGACGCTGAGCGGCGCGATGCGGCTCGTCGCCGGATTCTCGGCGCTCGGCTCGTTCTCGATCGTCATCGTGAAGCGCGCGCTGTCGCTATCGACCTCGATGGTATGGATGTTGCGCGTGACGGTGGGATCGGCCCAGATTTCGAGCGTGGTACGGTCCGGGCCGAGGCCCGCGAGCGACAACGCCGCGGCGACATTGACGTTGGCGGGGAAGCCGCGTGCGCCGTCGCGTGCAGAGCCGCTGAAGATCCGCGTCGGCCGGTCGATGGTCTCGATCGCGATGTCGTGGGCGAGGAGATAGGGCGCGCCGCGCAAAGA
>DATMZZ010000353.1:0-12325 GCA_035573175.1 Allostellaceae bacterium | reverse complement strand
AAGTCAGCATTTGGGGAAATTGCTTGTCTAGTTATGCACGCATGAGGTGAAGATTATGTTGCTGCGCTATTGCGGGATCGCATCGCTACCCAAATAGCGTTGCTACAGGGCGCCGACGACGATCAGCACGATCAGAACGACGAGCAAGAGGCCGGCGCCGCTCGAAGGGTAATAGCCCCAGCCAGTGCTGTAAGGCCAAGTCGGCAAGGCCCCGATCAACAAGATGATGAGAAGGATGACAAGTAAGGTTCGCAGCATGACGTCGACCTATCGGCGCGTGAAAGCTGGACCTTCAACACGGCTGCCGCCGCGATCGTTCCGTCGCATGGCCGAAAGAAACGGGTTAAGCCTTTAGACGCGCCAATTCGGCATCGATCAGGCGGTCGACGACGCCGTCCCAGGCGATCGTCGCCTGCCAGCCCAGGCGCTCGCGTGCCCGGCTCGCATTGCCGCAACTGAAATCGAGATCGACAGGACGCAGGAGCGCCTGATCGATCTCGACATATTTCTCCCAATCGAGTCCCACCTGTGCGAAAGCACGCGCGGTGAATTCGCGCAGGGTCGCCGGCCTGCCGGTCGCGATCACCAGATCGTCCGGCGTCGGCTGCTGCAGCATCCGCCACATCGCCTCGACGAATTCCGGTGCCCAGCCCCAATCGCGCGCGATGTCGAGATTGCCGAGCGACAGCTTTTCCTCGCGGTGCTGCGCGATCGCGACGGCGCCGCGTACGATCTTCTGCGTCACATAGCGCGAGGGGCGGAGCGGGCTCTCGTGATTGAAGAGCAGGCCGGAGCAGGCATGCAGCCCGTAGGCCTCACGATAATTGGCGACGATCCAATGCGCCGACGCTTTCGCGATGCTGTAAGGGCTGCGCGGCGCGAAGGCGGTGTTCTCAACCGCGCCGCTCTCCGGCGTCACGCCAAAACATTCGCTCGACGACGCGCTGTAATAGCGGATATCCGCGCCGAGGAAGCGCATCGCCTCGAGCAGATTGACGGTGCCGAAGATGACGCTGTCCAAGGTCTCGACCGGCTGGGTGAAGGACAGCCCGACCGAGGATTGTGCCGAGAGATTGTAGATCTCGCCCGGCTGCGTCTCGCGGATCACCTGCACGACCGAGCGGAAATCGGTGACGGTCGCCGAGTGCAGCCGCACGCGGTCATAGACGCCGAGCGCGCGCAGATTGGCGAAATTCGCCAGCTCCTTGTCGCGCGAGGTGCCGTGGACGGTATAGCCCTTCGCGACGAGGCTGGCGGCGAGGTAGGAGCCGTCCTGACCGGAAATGCCGATGATGAGGGCGGTTTTGGAGGCTGCCATTCCGGGTTCCCTGGCACCGCCCGAGCCCGGCAGATGGTGCCGACGCGCGGATTTGAACCGCGGACCTACTGATTACGAATCAGTTGCTCTACCCCTGAGCTACGTCGGCGCGCCTTGGATCATGAGCGGAGAAAGTGACGCGGAACTTAAAGCGAGGCCGGTGAATCGTCAATCGTAAGGCCCAGCCCGTCGCGCGGCGGGCGGGGCACAGTGTTGCTTCCGGGCACCGGCAGCGCCGGCATCATCTCGCTCGCCGCCTGCAGATGCGGCACAGGCGCGCGGCCGGGCGGGCGCCATTCGATGCTGTCGAAGCTGCGGCAATGCGGGCAGAGCGAAGTCCAACTCGCGACCTCGCCGCTGCAGGCCGCGCAGACATAGGCGGCATCCTGCGTCGCCGTCGTGGTCGCGCGGGAGAGCCACATCCGCGCGGCCGGCAGATCGCCATGCTCAGCCTCTTCGAGCTCGGCCATCAGCCGCGCGACCCGCGGGCTCGGCTGCTCATTGTCCTCGCGGCCGCCGGCATCGCCGAGATGCCGCCGCGCCTCGCCCCAGAGCCGCGCCTTCAGCGCCGCCTGGGCGAGGGCGATATGGCTCTCGAGGTGATCCTTATGGCGCGCGGCAAGCGTCTCGAAACGCTTCAAGCGTTGCAACGGCCGTTCATCGGCAAAGATCGCGTCATAGGCCGCGGCGAGCTCGGGATGCGGCGCGTGTGCCCACGCGGCCTCGATCACCTTGCGCGCCTGGCGTGTCTGGCCGGCAGCGGTCAGCATCTCCGCATAACGCGCAGCGGCTTGTGTGAAGCCTGGCGCCAGCGCCTGCGCTTTGGCGACAAGCCGCACCGCATCGCGATCGCGATTCTCGGCCGTGGCGACGCGGCTCTGCTCATAAAGCATCACCGCGCGATGCCGCGCGCTCTCGCTCGCGGTCACGGCCTTGCGGCGCGCGGCCAGGGTGAGGGTTGCCTCGGCGTCGGCCCATTTGCCGGAGCGCGCTTGAAGCTCGAAGAGCGACGCCAGCACCCATTGCGTCTTCGGCCGCAATTCTTTCGCGCGTTCGGCGAGTTTCAGCGCTGCCGCTTCATCCTTGCGCTTGAGCGCCTGCATGATGAGACCGCGCAGGCCGAGGAATTCGGTCTCCGGCCGGTCGACCATCGCGGTGAAATATTTCTCGGCGGCTTTCTCATCGCCGTTGAGCTGCGCCGCTTGCGCCGACAGCAGCAAGGTCAGCGGCGGCTCCGCGAGCAGCACATCGGCTTGCCGTGCATAGCGCTTTGCTTCCGCCGGATCGCCTGCCGCGACCGCGACCATGCCTTGGCTCAGCGCGCGATAGCCGCGCCGCCGCCGCCGCTCACGCCGGCCACGCGCGAAGATTCCCGGACCGCGGGCGAGCAGCCGCAGGAGATGGAACAACGCGGCGGCGATCACCGCGATCAGCACGACGCCGAAGACCAGCACGGTGACGCTGGTGTCAACGCGCCAGCCTTGCCACACCAGCGATACTTCGCCCGGCCGATCGGCGACGAAGACCGCGCCCGCAATCAGCAGCGCGATGACGATGATCGCCGGCAGCATCCGCATCAGCCGCCACTCGTCCCCGCGGCCATTTCGCCGGCGAGATCCCGGCTCAGCTTCGCGATTGTCTGCTCGGCATCGAGCCGCTGCTGCGCATCTTTCAGCCAGGGCTGCGCGGCATTCGCCGCAGCACCGTTCAGCGCGCTGAGTGCCTTCACGGCGCCCGCGAGATCACTCTTATTGAGCGCGGCTTGCGCTTCGCCGACAGCTTGTTCGGTCGGATCACCGCCGGCGCTGCCGCCGCCATCGACGCGGCGAATGATGACCAAACTGCGCAGCCGCGTCAGCATCGCCTCGCCGAGACTCTGTTGGCTGCTCGGCGCATTGGCCTGCGTGCGCAGAATCGCCGGCGCGACTTCATCGGTGAAACGCTGTGTCAGCACCGCCGTGCTCGGAATTCCCGCTTTGGCCGCCGCTTCGAGCGCTTGCAATGATGACGCCCAGCCTTGCCGATTGCGACCCAGCGCTTCGACGCTGGCCAGCTCCGCGCTGAAGGGACGCGAGCCCACGATTGCATTGCCGAGACTCGCCAGCGCGACCATAAGCACGCGTTGCGGACTCTCTGCGTTGTTTGCCGCGTCATGCGCGAGCTGGGCGAGCTGCTTATCGATCTGATCGAGATGCGCGCTGAGCTGCTGGACCTGCCCGGCCAACGGTGCGACAGCGGCGCTGGCATCGGGCGCCGGCTTATTCTCCAGCGCCGCGACGCGGTTGCTCAACTTGGTGAGCTGATCGAGCTGCTGCCCGATCGCGGCGAGCTGTTGCGCCATCTGCTCTTGCGTTTGATTCGATTGCGGCGCGGGTTGCGTTTGCGCAACGCTCCACGGCAAGAGCGGCATCAACGACGGCGCCCAATAAGGCGCAGTGCCCACCAGCGCGAGTGCGATGACGAGAAGCACGGCGAGCGACAAGCTCGTGGGCACGCGCAGCGGCGGACGCCGCGGTGGCTTGGGTATGCCCGGCGGCGGCAATTTCGGTGGTGGGGTTTCGATACGCGGCGGCGGTTTCGGCGTGGCGTCGCTCGGCGAGGAAGGCGCGTCGCTCATCAGGATGCCGCCATGCAAGAGTCGAGTGCTGTCAGCAATGCGGGTTCGTTGGGCGCTGCCGCGATCGCGACTCGACGCCAGGGCAGCGGCGCCAATTTCTCGGCAACGGCAGAACTCAGCGCGACCGCGACCATGTGCTTGCAGTCCTCTTCCAAACCCGCCGCCAGCCTAACAAAGGTCGCGGCGTTGCGGGGAGAGAAAAACAGCGCAACATCGATTTGACGCTGTGCGATTGCTGCCCGAGTTGTGTCGCTCAGCCGTTCCGGCTCGACAGTCTCGTAAAGGACCGCGCGGCGCACGCTGAAGCCCGCCGCTTCCAGCAATCCTTGCAGATCGCCGGCGGTGACGCTGGCGGCGGCGTGAAAGACCGCGCCGCCTTTCGGTTTGAGGCGTCCGATCACGAGCTTGGCCAGATCGTCGACTGCCCCGCCGGCGCTCGTGACATCGGCAAAGCCCGCGGCGCGAGCCGCGTCCGCGGTTGCATCGCCGACGGCAAAGGCACGGAAATCGCGCCGCTGCGTCGCTTTGACAAAGGCGCGCACGCCGTTGGCGGAGGTGAACAACACCGCTTGCACGTCGCCGAGGAACTGTTCAATGCCGCGCGCGGCCTCCGGGCGAAAGCGGATGGTCATCAGATTCTCGATGACGCTTTCATGGCCGCGCTCGGCCAAACGCGCAGCGAGCTTTTCGGCATCGCCTTCAGCGCGCGTTACGAGCACTTTCATCCCGGGCCGGCTCCGATTCCGGCGAAACCGGCGCCCGCTTTCTCGATCAAGCTCGCGCCAACCTCGCGGCCGAGCTCGCGCGCGCGGCTCGTCGTGGTCGAGCGCGCGACGCGATGGCAGATCTTGCCATCGGGCGAGAGCAGCATCGCATCAAGGGCGATACGATTGCCTTCGAGCGTCGCCAGCGCTGCGACCGGCGTGCGGCAATCGCCGTTCAGCGTCTCGAGCAAGGCGCGCTCGGCGCTGGCGCAAATCGCGGTCTGCTGATGATTGATCGGCGCGAGCAGGCTGCGGATGCGCGAGTTATCGTCGCGAATCTCAATGGCGATGATGCCTTGCGTTGCCGCCGGCAGCATCTCGGTAGTGCTCAATATGGCGCTCGCTTCGCTCTCGCGGCCGATGCGTTTCAATCCCGCCAGCGCGAGGATCGTCGCATCAGCCGCGCCGGCGGCGATTTTCGCCAGACGCGTGTCGACATTGCCGCGCAACGGCACGATCGCAAGATCGGGCCGCAAATGGAGAAGCTGCGCCTGACGCCGTGGCGAAGAGGTGCCGACCGACGCGCCTTGCGGCAGCGCTGCCAATGATGCGGCGCCGGCAGGCGATATGAGCGCATCGCGTGCATCCTCGCGTGGCAGATGCGCGGCGAGCGCAAAGCCGGGCGGCAGGAAAGCCGGCACGTCTTTCAGCGAATGCACCGCAAGATCGATGCGGCGATCGCTCAGCGCCTCTTCCAGCTCCTTGATGAACAGTCCTTTACCGCCGATCTCGGCCAGTGGCCGATCGGTGACCCTATCGCCGGTGGTGCGGATGACGACGCTTTCGATCGCGCCCGGCGCCGCCAATTCGGGATGCGCTGCGACCAGCCGCTCGCGCAGCATCTCAGCCTGGCGCAGCGCGAGCTTGCTGCCGCGGGAGCCGATGCGCAAAGCCGGGGATGTCATGGGAAAGTCATAGGATTTGCAACGCAGCAAGGGAAGGGCCGTTGCTGGGCTGCGACACCGCCGCTACGCTTCGCTCATGCTCGTGCTTGGGATCGAAACTAGCTGCGATGAAACCGCCGCCGCGGTGGTGAGCGATCAGGCACCCCATATCCGCAGCAACGTCGTCTTCTCGCAGCTCGCCGAGCATCGCCCTTATGGCGGGATCGTGCCCGAGGTCGCGGCCCGCGCCCATCTGACGCATCTCGATCCGGTGATCGAGCGCGCTCTTGAAGAGGCGGGTGTCGGCTTCGACGATCTCGACGCTGTTGCCGCGACCGGCGGGCCGGGGCTGATCGGCGGTGTCATCGTCGGCGTGACCGAGGCCAAGGCTATCGCTTTGGCGCGCGGCCTGCCCTTCGTCGCAATCAATCACCTTGAAGGCCATGCGCTGAGCGCGCGGCTGGTCGCGCCGGTCGAATTCCCGTTCCTGTTGTTGCTAGTCTCGGGCGGGCATTGCCAGCTCCAGATCGTCGAAGGCATCGGCCACTACCGCCGGCTTGGCACGACGATCGACGATGCCGCGGGCGAGGCTTTTGACAAGGGCGCGAAGCTGCTGGGGCTCGGTTATCCGGGCGGTCCGGCGATCGAGCGCGCCGCTGCTTCGGGCCAGGCGGCCCGCGCACCGCTGCCCAAGCCGATGGTCGGCCGCGAAGGCTGCGATTTCTCGTTCTCGGGCTTGAAGACGGCATTGCGGGTGGCCGTCGAGAAACGCGGCGGCATTCTATCTGCGGCCGATCAAGCCGATCTGGCTGCGAGTTTGCAGGAATCGATTGTGGCCAGCCTTGCCGATCGCGCGGCGCAAGCCATCGCGCTGTTCCTCGAGCGCTATCCTGAAGGCAAGACGCTGGTCGTTGCCGGCGGCGTCGCGGCGAATAGCGCGCTGCGCCGGCGGCTGACCGATCTTGCGGCGCGTGCGGGCCTCGATTTCGTCGCGCCGCCGCTGTCGCTTTGCACCGATAACGGCGCGATGATCGCTTGGGCCGGGCTCGAGCGGTTGAAGGCGGGCTTGGTCGATGCGCTTGATTTCGCGCCGCGGCCGCGCTGGCCGCTCGATCCAAATGCCGTGCCGGTGCGCGGCGCCGGTGCGAAAGCGTGAGCGCGATGCAGCGTTTCGGTGTCATTGGTGGCGGCGCATGGGGCACGGCGCTCGCGCAAGTGTTATGCCGCGCCGGCCGCGACGTCGTGCTCTGGGCGCGCGAGCCGGAAGTCGTTGCCGCAATCAACACCAGCCACGACAACCCGCTTTTCCTGCCCGGCGTCGTGCTCGATCCTGCGATCCGCGCGACGGGCAATCTCGCCGAAGCCACGCGCGCGGATGCGCTGCTGCTCGCCGCACCGGCGCAGCATCTGCGCGGGATGTGCAAGCAACTCGGTTCGTCGATCGCGCCGTCGATGCCGGTTGTCATCTGTGCCAAAGGCATCGAGGAGGAAAGCGGCGCGCTGCTCAGCGAAGTGGTCGCGGCCAGCCTGCCGCAAGCCGCGCTTGCCGTGCTGTCGGGCCCGACCTTCGCAGCCGAGGTGGCAAAAGGGTTGCCGACCGCGATCACGCTCGCGGCGAGCGATGAGGCGCTGGGCCAATGCCTCATCGCTGCACTCGGCACGCGCGAATTCCGGCCCTACTTCACCGATGATGTTGCCGGCGCGCAGATCGGCGGTGCGGTGAAGAATGTCATGGCGATTGCTTGCGGCATCGTGATGGGCCGCGGCTTCGGCGATAATGCGCGCGCGGCGCTTATCACACGCGGCCTCGCCGAGATGGTGCGGCTCGCGCTCGCCAAAGGCGGCAAGGCCGAGACGCTGATGGGGCTGTCGGGTCTCGGCGATTTGACGCTCACCTGCTCCAGCACGCAATCGCGCAACCACAGCCTCGGTCTTGCTTTGGGCAAAGGCGAGAAGCTCAAAGCCTATATCGCCGGGCGGCGCTCGGTGGCGGAAGGTGTGAGCTCTTCAGCCGCGGCGGCAGCGCTGGCGAAGAAGCTCGATATCGAGATGCCGATCGTCAGCGCGGTCGATGCCATCCTGCATCACGGCGCGGCGATCGATGAGGTGATCGAGGCGCTGCTGACACGGCCATTCAAGGCGGAAGCCCCGCGCGGCTAGGCCGCGCAATAGGTCGATAGCGGCTAAGCCGCGCTATAGGTGGAACGCGGCTGAGCCGCGTTATAGAGAGAGGGAGGTAGCAATGAGCGATCTGCTCGCGCGTCCAATGGTCGAGCTGGCGCGGCTCATGGGTGAGGGCGAGATCAAAGCCCGTGCTCTCGCCGAAGAGGCGATCGCCCATCACGATCGCCTCGGCAAGCCGCTGATGGCCTATTCGCAATGGGCGCCCGATCATGCGCGCCGCTGCGCCGATGCGGCCGATGCGGCCTTCGCGATCGGTGCGCGCGCGGGCTCGCTGCAAGGCATCCCGACTTCGATCAAGGATCTCTTCGCGCATTCGGCTTTCCCGACCTACGCCGGCTCGCCCAAGCGCCTGCCGCCGAAGTTCGAGCAGGACGGGCCGGTGATCGCGAGCCTGCGCCAGCAACTCGCTACCGTGACCGGCAAGACGCATATGGTCGAATTCGCTTTCGGCGGGACCGGCCACAACGCGCATTACGGCGCACCGCGCAATCCCTGGGATGCGAAAGAGCATCGCTCGCCTGGCGGCTCGTCGAGCGGCGCGGGGGTGAGTCTCTGCGAAGGCTCGGCGTTGCTCGCTTTCGGCAGCGACACGGCGGCGTCGGTACGATTGCCCGCGTCCTTCACCGGCAATGCCGGTTTGAAATTCACCAAGGACCGCTGGTCGAGCGACGGCATCGTCACGCTCAGCCATACTTTCGATACGCCCGGCATCCTGGCGCGGCGCATGGAAGACGCGGCGTTCAGCTTCGCCGCGCTCGATCCGCAACTCGGCGACGGTTTCGATTTCCTCAGCCGCGTGCCGCGCGGCATCGACGGCATCCGCATCGGTGTGGCCGATTCCTTTTTCTGGGATGGTTGCGAGAACGGCATCGCCGAAGCGGCGAAGTTCGCCATCGATCAGCTCGGCCGCGCCGGCGCTATCGTCAAGCAAGCACCGCTACCCGAGGCACAAGAGGCCTACGCCGTGTTCTGTGAAGGCGGCGTTTCGGCGATCGAGCTGCGCGCCTTCCTCGATCACGAGCTGGCGGATTGGATCGCGACGATCGATCCGGTGAATGCGCCGCCGGTCAAAGCCGCGGGTGCGGTTCCGGCGCGCGATTATCTGTTGCGCCTCTGGCGGCTGAAGGCCGCGGCGAAAGCGGCGCGGGCGCGGTTCGAGGATGTCGATGTGATTGCTTGTCCAACGGTGCAAGTTACCCCGCCGGTGATGACGCCGCCGACGCCTGAGACTTTCTGGGCGACCAATCGCGCCACCGTGCACAACCTCGTGCCGGGCAATTTCCTCGTGCTCTGCGCCGCGACCTTGCCGATCGGCCTCGACCGTCTCGGCATGCCCGTCGGGCTGCAACTCATCGCCAAGGGCGGCAATGACGAGCGCATGGTGGCGATCGCTTGCGCCGCAGAGCGCGTGCTCGGCACGCCACGCGAGCGGCTGGGCGTGCCGCCGATGTGCCAGTGAGTGTGTATGTATGATTAATGGCCGTCGCATTGCCCCCTCACCCCGACCCTCTCCCCAAGGGGAGAGGGGGCTCGTTGCGGCTGTAACGAACTCCTCGCCCCTTGGGGAGAGGAAGGGGCTCATCGCGAAGCGATGGGAAGGTGAGGGGGATATCTCCAAATGAAGCGCAAGCATGGTCACGTGTTCGCGCCGTTGCGCCACTCGGAGATGCTGCAATGAGCAAGCTCGACTACATGACCGGCTTCGCCAATGAATTCGCGACCGAGGCGATCGCGGGCGCGCTGCCGCAGGGCCAGAACTCGCCGAAGCAAGCGCCGCTCGGGCTCTATGCCGAGCAATTGAGCGGCACGCCTTTCACCGCGCCGCGCGCCGCCAACCGCCGCTCCTGGCTCTATCGCATCCGGCCCTCCGCGATGCATCGCCCTTATCGGCGCATCGACGACGCGCTGATCCGCAGTGCGCCTCTGACGGAGGCGGTGGCGCCGCCCAATCGCTTACGCTGGGATCCTCTGCCGCTGCCTGGCGCGCCGACCGATTTCATCGGCGGGCTGGTGACGATCTGCGGCAATGGCGATGCCGCGACACATGCCGGCATGGCCGTGCATATCTACGGCGCCAATCGCTCGATGGATGCGAGTCGCGTTTTCGTCGATGCCGATGGCGAGCTTCTGCTGGTGCCGCAGGAAGGCGGCATCCGCCTTGTCACCGAACTCGGCATCATCGAGGCTCAGCCCGGCCACATCGCCGTGATCCCGCGCGGCGTGCGATTCCGTGTCGAGCTGCTCGGCCCGACCGCGCGCGGCTATGTCTGCGAGAATTATGGTGCGCTGCTGCGCCTGCCGGAGCTCGGCCCGATCGGCGCCAATGGTCTCGCCAATCCGCGCGATATCGAAACGCCCGTCGCGGCCTTCGAAGAGCGCGAAGGCAAGGTCGAGATCATTCAGAAATTTGCCGGCCATCTCTGGGCGACGGAGCTCGATCATTCGCCGCTCGACGTCGTCGCCTGGCATGGTAGCTACGCGCCTTATCGCTACGACCTCGCGCGCTTCAACACCGTCAATACGGTGAGCTTCGATCACATCGATCCGTCGATCTTCACCGTGCTGACCTCGCCGTCCGAGATCGTGGGCACCGCGAATATCGATTTCGTGATCTTCCCGCCGCGCTGGAGCGTTGCCGAGCATTCCTTCCGCCCGCCCTGGTTCCATCGCAATGTGATGAACGAATATATGGGCCTGATCCACGGCGCCTATGAGGCGAAGCCCTCGGGCTTCGTGCCGGGCGGCGCGAGCCTCCATAATTGCCTCGCGGCCCATGGACCCGACCACGAGAGCTTTGCCGCCGCCTCGACCGCCTCGGACGAGCCGCAGCATCTCAAGAGCCTCGCCTTCATGTTCGAGACGCGTTTCGTGTTGGTGCCCACGCGTTTCGCGCTCGAGACGCCGGCGCTGCAGAAGGATTACGATTCCGTCTGGTCGGGATTCGCGAAGAGTTTCAGGAAATAGAGAAAGTCGTCATTGCGAGCGAAGCGAAGCAATCCAGTTGTTAGACCAGACTGGATTGCTTCGTCGGGCTAACGCCCTCCTCGCAATGACGTTGAACTATGCCGCCTTTCGCAGGCCCAGCATCTGGCGCGCTTCGGCCGGCGTGGCGAGCTCTTCGCCCATCACTTCGATGATGCTGACCGCTTTCTCGACGAGCGCCGCGTTCGACGGCGCGAGCTTGCCGCGCGAGAGATAGAGGTTGTCCTCGAGGCCGACGCGGACATGGCCGCCATAGAGCATCGCTTGCGCAACCATCGGGAATTGCGTCGCGCCACAACCGAAGGTGAACCAGGTGCAGTCCTTCTCCGGCAGCATGTCCTTCATGAATCTCATCGCGTCGGGCGTCGCCGGTGTGCCCCAGACAACGCCGAGGCAGATCTGGAAGAGGCTCGGCGATTTGAAATGGCCGCTCTGCAGCATCTTCTTGGCGAGGGCGATATGGCCGGGCTCGAACACCTCGATCTCGGGCGTCACGCCGGCATCGCGGATCGCGATCGCGATCTCCTCGATCTGCGGCACGGTGTTGACGAAGACGTAATTGCCCATGTTGATCGAGCCCATATCGATCGAGCAGATCTCGGGCTTCAATTCGACGATATGCGCGACGCGCTCAGCGGGCGAGCGCATGGTCGAGCGCGGGTCGGGCACCATCGGGTCGTTGCTGCCCGGGACGAAACGCGCGCCGGCGCCGGTGGTGAGGTTAATCACGACATCGACGCCGCTATCGCGAATCCGATCCACGACCTCTTTGTAATGGGCCAGCTCCATCGACGGCCCGGTGGTCTTCGGGTCGCGGACATGGATATGGACGATGGCGGCGCCGGCCTTGGCGGCGGCAATGCCGGATTCGGCGATCTGCTGCGGCGTCACCGGGACGGCGGGGTTCTTGCTGGGCGTGTCGGCTGCGCCGGTCAGCGCGCAGGCGATCATCACTTTCCGGGCCATGTCCTCGGTCTCCTCTTGATTAGCCTCTAGTGGGCAATATTCACGCCGGCTTGGCTTGGCGCAAGGCCCACCGCCCGCGTTCGTCCCGGGTCAGCTTTCCGGCTTTGCGGATGACGTCGAGCGCGCGCACCACCTCGCGGCCATCGCGGCTGCCGAGGGCGGTCATCAGCTCCTCGAAATATTTGGGGCCATCGGCCAGCGCCGTATCGACCGAGGCGAATTTCTTGCCCTGGAATTTCGGTACGTCCGGCACGCTCTTTTCGAGCGCGTTGCCGGTGCCGAAAGGCCAGGTGAGATCGAAGCCGGCCTTCGCGCCGGTGCGGGTGCCGTGATTGATCGACGGATCGAGCGGCAGGGTGCGCAAGCCGCCCTCGACGATCAGGTCGCGATCCGGCTGGAACCGCGTTGCCAGCGCCCAATCGATCTGCGAGTCGGAGAAGATGTCGATATCGGGATCGACGACGAACACGTTCTTGATATTGGCGAGCGAGCTGAAAGCGGCGAGGATCGCGTTGCGCGCTTCGCCGGGCACGCGCTGGCGCAGCGAGATGCGGGTGTTGAACATGCCGCCCGAAGACGGCGTCGCATAGACATTGAGCGGCTCGCGCAC
>DATMZZ010000352.1:0-18587 GCA_035573175.1 Allostellaceae bacterium | reverse complement strand
TGCCGACGATGATCGACTTGTCGCGCTCGATCTTGCTGTCCTTCGGCGGATAGATGACCAGCCGGCCGCCGGAGAGGCCCTTGCCAACATAGTCGTTGCCCGCGCCTTCGAGCTCGAAGGTGACGCCACGCGCGAGGAATGCACCGAAGCTCTGTCCCGCCGTGCCGTTGAAGCGCGCGCGGATCGTGCCGTCGGCAAGCCCCCGGTCGCCGTAGCGTTTCGCGACCTCGCCCGAGAGCATCGCACCGACCGTGCGGTTGACGTTGCGGATCGGCAGATCGAGCGTAACCTTCTCGCCCTTCTCGATCGCGGCCTTGCTGCCGGCGATGAGCTGATGGTCGAGCGCTCGCTCGAGACGGTGATTCTGCGTCTCGCACTGATACATCTTCGTGCCGGCCGGAACATCGGGCCGGTAGAGGATGCGCGAAAGATCGATCTGGCGCGCCTTCGGATGATCGATACCTTGGCGCTGCTTCAGCCGATCGCTGCGGCCGATCATCTCGTCGAAGGTACGGAAGCCGAGCTTCGCCATGTATTCCCGCACCTCTTCGGCGAGGAACATGAAGAGCGTCACGACATCATCGGGCGTGCCGTTAAAGCGGCGACGCAGCTCCGGATCCTGGGTGGCGACGCCGACTGGGCAAGTGTTGAGATGGCATTTGCGCATCATCACGCAGCCCGCGGCGATGAGCGCGGCAGTGGCAACGCCGAATTCGTCGGCACCGAGCAACGCGCCGATGACCACCTCGCGGCCGGAGCGGATACCGCCATCGACCTGCACCGCGATGCGGCTGCGCAGCCCGTTCATGACCAAGGTTTGATGCGTCTCGGCGAGGCCGACTTCCCACGGCTCGCCGGCATGATGGATCGAGCTCAGCGGCGATGCGCCGGTGCCGCCTTCATGACCCGAGATCGTGACGTGATCCGCATAGGCCTTGCAGACGCCAGCAGCGATCGTACCGACACCGAGCTCGGCCACGAGCTTCACGCTGACGCGCGCATCGTGGTTTGCGTTCTTCAAATCGTGGATGAGCTGCGCCAGATCCTCGATCGAATAAATATCGTGATGCGGCGGCGGCGAGATCAAACCGACGCCTGGCACGGAGTAGCGCGTGCGCGCGATCCAATCGTCGACCTTATGGCCGGGAAGCTGACCGCCCTCGCCCGGCTTCGCGCCTTGCGCCATCTTGATCTGCAGATCGGTGGCATTGACGAGATATTCGATGTTGACGCCGAAGCGGCCGCTTGCCACCTGCTTGATCGCCGAGCGCATCGAATCGCCATTCGGCATCGGATTGTAACGCTGCGGGTCCTCGCCGCCTTCGCCGGTGTTCGAGCGGCCGCCGAGGCGGTTCATCGCGATGGCCAGCGTCGTATGCGCTTCCCAGGAGATCGAGCCAAAGGACATCGCGCCGGTCGCGAAACGCTTGACGATCTCGCGCGCCGGCTCGACTTCGCTCAGCGGCACCGGCTCGGCCGGATAGTCGAAATCGAGCAAGCCGCGCAGCGAAATCAGCGCTTCTTCCTGCTCGCCGACGATGCGCGTGTATTCCTTGAACTTGCGATAGTTGTTGCCGCGCACCGCGTGCTGCAGCAGCGACACGGTGTTCGCATTCCAGGCATGCGCTTCGCCATGGATGCGGAAAGCGAGCTCGCCGCCCGGATCGAGCGCGTCACGGTAATTCGGCGCATCGCCGAAAGCGATACGATGACGCCGCACCGTCTCTTCCGCGATCTCATCGAGGCCGACGCCGCCGATCGCCGACACCGTGCCGGTGAAATACTTGTCGAGGAATTCGGCATTGAGGCCGATCGCGTCGAAGATCTGCGCGCCACAATAGGATTGGAACGTACAGATGCCCATCTTGGACATCACTTTGAGGATACCCTTGGCGATACCCTTGATATAGGCCTCGTGCGCCTCGTCCTCGGTCAGGTCCTTGTCGAACTCATGCCGCAAAGACGAGAGCGTGTTGAAGGCGAGATAAGGATTGATCGCCTCGGCGCCAAAGCCGGCAAGCAGACAGAAATCGTGGAGTTGCCGCGCTTCACCGGTCTCGACGACGAGACCGACTTCCGTGCGCAGGCCGCCACGAATCAGATGATGATGCACCGCCGCCACCGCGAGCAGGCTCGGGATCGCGATGCGATCCGGCCCGACCAGGCGATCGGACAGGACGATAATGTTGTGGCCGCCGCGAACAGCCTCCTCAGCGCGCGTGCAGATCGCATCGAGCGCCGTGCGCATGCCTTCGGCCCCGCCGGACGCGGCGTAGCAGATCGAGATCGTCGAGGTGCGGAAGGTGCCGCCGGTATTGTCCTCGATGCGCCGGATCTTCTCGAGATCGACATTCGTGAGGATCGGCTTGTGCAGCTCGAGGCGGATATGCTTGCCGCCGGTTTCGAGGTCGAGGAGGTTCGGCCGCGGCCCGACCAGCGAGACCAGCGACATGACCAGCGCCTCGCGGATCGAATCGATCGGCGGGTTGGTCACTTGCGCGAAACGCTGCTGGAAATAGTCGAAGAGCAGCTTCGGCCGCTTCGAGAGCACCGCGAGCGGCGTGTCGCGGCCCATCGAGCCGACCGTGTCTTCGCCGGACAACGCGATCGGCTTCAGGAAGAAGCTGATGTCCTCCTGCGTGTAGCCGAAGGCTTGCTGGCGATCCAAGAGCACGCTGCGCGGCGGCGCCATCGGCGCCACTTCATCGGGCAGGCTTTCGAGGCGGATTTGCGTCTTGTCGAGCCATTGCTGATAGGGCTTCGCCGTCGCGATCTCGGCCTTCAACTCGTCATCGTCGATGATGCGCTGGCGCTCGAGGTCGACGAGCAGCATCTTGCCCGGCTCCAAGCGCCATTTGCGGACGACACGCTCCTCCGGAATGTCGAGCACGCCGGCTTCCGACGCCATTACAACGTGATCGTCGTCGGTGACGAGGAAGCGCGCCGGGCGCAGACCGTTGCGGTCGAGCGTCGCGCCGATCTGGCGGCCGTCGGTGAAAGCGAGCGCCGCCGGACCGTCCCACGGCTCCATCAGCGCCGCGTGATATTCGTAGAAAGCACGCCGGTCGGGATCCATCAGCGGATTCTCCGACCACGCTTCGGGGACCAGCATCATCAGCGCATGCGGCAGCGGATAGCCGCCCGCGACCAAGAGCTCGAGGCAGTTGTCGAGCGTCGCCGAATCGGAATTGCCGTCGCCGATCAGCGGCCAGAGCTTGTCGAGATCGGCGCCCATGAGCTTCGACGTCATCGAATGACGGCGCGCCATCATCCAGTTGATGTTGCCGCGCAGCGTGTTGATCTCGCCGTTATGGGCGAGATACCGGAACGGATGCGCCAGTTCCCAGCTCGGGAATGTATTGGTCGAGAACCGCGCATGCACGAGCGCTAGTGCCGATTCGGTGCGCTCGTCATGCAAGTCCTTGTAGAAGTGCGACAGCCGCTCGGCGATCACCATACCCTTGTAGATGACGGTGCGCGTCGACAGGCTCACGATGTAGAAGCTGCTCTGCTCCGGCAGGCCGCGCGAGCGCAGTTCCTTATGCGACTGCTTGCGGATGACGTAGAGCTTGCGCTCCAACGCGTCGGCATCGGCGCAATTGGCGCCGCGCGCGATGAAAACCTGGCGGATGACCGGCGCGTTCGGACGGATGCTGTCACCAAGCGCTGAAGGGTCGACCGGCACGTCGCGCCAGCCCAGGAGGGTCTGGCCCTCGGCGGCGATGAAATGCGCGATCACCTCTTCGCAGGCGCGGCGCGTGTCCGGATTGCGCGGCAGAAAGACCATGCCGACGCCATAGGCCCCGGGCTTGGGGAGCTTGAACTTGAGGCGCTCCGCTTCGGTGCGGAACAGCCGATCGGGAAGCTGGATCAGAAGGCCGGCGCCGTCGCCCGCCAGCGGGTCGGCGCTCACCGCCCCGCGATGCGCGAGGTTGTGCAGAATCTCTATACCCTGGGCCAGAATCCCGTGACTTTTGCGATTCTTGATGTTCGCAATGAAGCCGACGCCGCAGGCATCATGCTCGTAGCGAGGATCGTAGAGTCCTGGCCTCGCTTGCATCCCTCGACAACCCTTTCCTTTTCTCACCCCATGCCGCAGACACCTCCGCAGCCGTGCCACGTCGTCGCGCGCGGCTCCCCAGAACAGCATCGTGGCAGGGGCCGGGCGAGTCAAGAAGTACGTCAGCGGGGCTGACCGAAATCTGCAACTTTCCGGCGGAAAAATCTAGATCAGGCCGAGAAATTTTCCGATCGCGTGACAGAGGCCGCCAACAGAGCTGCCAATCACGGGGGCACCAGCCAAAATCATCGCGCCGAAAATGCCAAGCACGATCCCATCCTCGACGGCGCTCGCGCCGCTCGCATCGGAGAGGAGTCGAATGATGGTCTGACGCATTGCTCGTGCCTCACGGGTGATGGCACGAGGTTTAGTAACATATAGGATAAAAGCGAAACGAAATCGCCTAAAATTTTAGCAAAATCGCCCGACAATATTTATGGATACTTACCCATGATTGAGCGCTTGGCCGAACTCAATCACCCCGGCGAGCAGCGCATCGATATCATCGGGCTGGATGCGGTGATTGATGAGGCAGGCGCGGATCGCAACCCGGCCATCGATGGTGGTGGTCGAGGGCGCGGCAATCCCGCGCTCATGGAGCTCAGCAACGATATCGGCATTGAGCCGATCGGAATCGGCGGCGCGGTAGCGGAAGCAGACGATGTTGAGCGCGGCGGGCGCCAGCAACTCCAGCCGCGGCTCGGCGGCGACGCGGCGCTCGAGATAACGCGCGAGTTCGCAGCTCCGCGCGATCTCTGCGCCGATGCGCTCGCTGCCATAGGCCTTCAGCGTGAACCACGTCTTCAGAGCGCGGAAGCCGCGCGAGAGATCGGGACCGAAATCGCACGGCCAGGGCGAGCCGCCGGCGAGCCCCCTCGCCTCGCGCCGGAGATACGCGACCGGTGTCGCGAAAGCCGCGCGATGTTGTTCGCTGTCGCGCACCAAGATGAAGCCGGCGTCGTAAGGGATCTGACCGAATTTGTGAAAATCGAACGCAATCGAATCCGCACGCTCGATGCCCTTGAAGCGCACACGCAATTCCGGCGACAGCATCGCCAGAGCGCCGAGCGCGCCATCGATATGAAACCAGAGCTTCTCGTCGCACGCGGCTGAGGCCAGCGCATCGAGATCGTCGATCGAGCCGGTATCGACCGTGCCGGCATTGCCGACAAGGAAGAACGGCGTCGCACCCGCCGCGCGATCGCTTGCGATCGCTGCGCGCAGCGCCGCGAGATCGATGCGATGCGCGCTATCCGTCGGGATCAGGCGCAACGCTTCGCTGCCGAAGCCCGCAAGCTCCACCGCTTGGCGGATGCAGCCATGCGCCGCGGTCGAAACATAAGCGGTGAGTTTTTGGCCCGACGCCGCAATGCCAGCGCGCCGCGACGCCGCGCCGAGCGACGCCGTACACGCCACCCTGACCGCGATGAAATTAGCCATCGATGTTCCGGTGACGAATATGCCGCTCGCGGTTTCGGGAAAGCCGAAGAGCTCGGCCGACCAGCGCGCGATCTGCCGCTCGACCTCGATGGCGGCGTGATCGCGGCCGCCGCAATTGGCATTCATGCCCGCGGCGAGCATTTCGGCGAGCGCACCGATCGCGGTGCCGCCGCCCTGCACCCAGCCCATGAAACGCGGATGGGTGTTGCCGGCGGAGTAAGGCTGAATGCGCGTCTGGAAATCGCGATAGACCGCGTCGAGCGGCGTTGCTTGTGTCGGCAGGGCTTCGCGAAAACTCGCCCTCACCTCGTCCGGCAGCTTCGTCCAGACTGGCCGCTCGCGCAGCCGCGCCATCTGATCGAGCACGTCGTCGAGCATGCGATGCCCGAGCGCACGCAGCTCGCTCCAATTTTCGGGATCAAGCGTCGGGCCAGGTTTCGGTCGGCCCGGATCGCTCATGCGACGGAGAGTTTCTTTGCCGACGGACGCCCGGCGCAATCCTTCAACATCGCCACGAAATCGACGAAGAGCTTGCGCATCTGCGTAACCTTGTACGGAAACACTGTCGGCGAATCCATGAGATGAACGATCATCGCGATATCGGCCTCGAAGAGCAAGAGGCCGCCTTCGGCGGTTTGCGCGCAATCGATGCCGAAATAATCGAGATCGACACAATCCGCGATGCCGGCGAGCGCCGCTTGATGGCGCTTGGCGAATTCATGATCGAAGCCGGTCATGAACCGTTCTTCCTCGATCTTCTTCGCTGCACTCTCGCCCATGCCGGCGTTGAGATAATAGATCATCCACTGATCGGCGATCGCCATGTGGCAGGCGTAAGGCTTACCGCCGATGAAGACGATGCGGTATTTGCGGAAGAGCCCATCCGGGCTGCGGTAATCGACGAAGCGCGAGATATAGAAACCGCGCTCTTGCCGCTCGGCGAGGTAACGCGTCAGCGCGGCCGCATCCTCGATTTTCTGCAGGCCGCGTCCGGCATGCGAATCGAGCGGCCGTACGATCAGCGGGAATGCGCCGTCCGGCAGATGCGCCGTGAGCTCAGTGTGGCCGGCGGCGATCTCGCCCAGCGTGGTGTGATCGATGCGCACCGTCGCCGGCATGATGAGGCCGGAGACGTCCTTCACCAACTTGTGCAACCGCTCGCGCGACAGCGAAGCGATCTGCTCGGGCATGTTGAGCACCGGCTTCGGCCAGGAGGGCAGCAAGCGATCGAGTTCGGCGAGCACCGCGCGATTGCCGTCGGCCTCGCAGGCCGTGACAATGGCGAGATCATGCTCGGGCAGCGGGCTCGGCAGCGGCTGACCGGGCACGATGTAGAGCGTCGAGAGCGCGATATCCGAGCCGTCGAGCAGGAATTCGAGCGGCGTGTTGTTGCCGACATCGCCGGGCGCAGCAAGCGCCAGCAGCCGCAGGGCCGGTTTCGTGGCGCCACAAGGCGAGTGGAAGACCTGGCGCAGCATCAGCGCCTCGCCCTGACGCGCGACGCCGTCGCGCTCATTGCCGAAAAGCTGCTCGATGGTCGAGAGATCCATCAACGCCGCGGCGTTGTCGGGCTCGAAGATATATTTGTCGAGAAGCTGGCTGTGCAGCGGCGCGAGATCGACCCCGTCGAAAGCGAGCTTCGAAAGCTTCGCGATGCCGAGCGGCTGGTCCGCCGGCTGTTGCCAGAAAAATTCGCTCATGCGGCGCTCACATGGTAAGTGGTTGGGGCTTGTGCCGCCGTGTAGGCCGGCTCGATGGCGTCGTAGTAGCGGACCAGCAGCGCAAGTTTTTCAACGATCGCCCGTATCTGGTCGAACTCGGCGCGGAGATTTTCGTGCGCGATGAGGATGTCGTCGCTGCGCCAGGTTTCCGAGACCACGCGCGCGCCGGCGCTGATGCGCAGCGCACCGAGCGTGCCGCCCATGCCGTCGGGCACGGCGACCGGCTGGCCTATGTGGCAGCGGCGCGCGGCGAGCAGGCGCAGCATCGGCGGCAAGGTCGCGGGCAGCAGCGCGGCGACATCGTCGTTGAGCGCGCGATAGAGGATCGCGGCTTCCGCATGCGAAAGCCGCTCGCCGCGGCGGCGGATGAAGAACGGGAAGATCGTGCGCGTCGCGAATTCCTCGTTATCGAGCGTCGCCGGCTCTTCTTCGGGCAACGGCATCAATTCGAGACAGGGCTCGGCGGCAATGATCTGCGGGACGGTTTGCGCGAATTGCGCCAGCGCGAATTCGCGGAAGGAGCCGGGCACGGCGTAGTAATCGCGCATCTCGGTCAGCGCCGCGCTCCAGCGCAGCAGCGTGCCAAGATTGATCTGGGGCGGCAGCTCCTTGCGGATATTCGCGAAACGCGCCGGCCAGTCGTAGCGGCCGGTATAGGCGCCTATGCCGTCAGGCACGTCGTCGATCGCGGCGCAGCGCTCGACGAGGGTTTGCGGAACAAGCAACGCGCCGCTGAACGGCGCGCCGGTGAAGAATTTCGAGCCGGTCATGAGCACCGGGAACCCGCGATCGAGATACCAGCGGAGACGAGCACGACCGAGCCGCGCTTGGCAGGCGTCGATCACGATCATGACCTTGTCGTCGGCGCTATCGGCGATCCAGCGCAGGCAATCTTCGCTCGGCGAGCGCAGACCGAATTTCGAGCTATCCATCGCCCAGAGCACAACACGTTTCCCCGCCGCGACGTCACGCGCGATGGTGTGCGCGATGTCGCCATCGATCTCTTCGATCGGCCGCAGCCGGCCGACGCCGTCGCGCAGCGGGACGCGCGCTCCGATCACGCCGTCGGCGAGACCTTGGATCGGCTCGCCCTTGGTGACCGGAGCACCTTGCGCGGTGACAGCATTGAAATGCCGGCCGCGCGTCGCGAAAGTCGCGCCGCTGCCGGTTTCGTCGCTGGCGGCAATCAGGCTGACGAGCGGCGCGCCGAGCAGAGCGCGCGCGAGGAACAGCGCATGCAGTTGCGAGTCGGTGCCGGAGGGCGAGAAGACGATCTCGCAGTCGTCATCGTCGAGGTCGAGAAGCTGTTTGAGCTCGAGGCGCTGGCGATCCATCTGCGCATCGACAGCGCGCTCGATCCCGATGAGTTGCGCTTCGCGCAGCAGGACCTGGCGCGTGCCGGCGACGCCGGCATAGGCGCGGTCGGAGATCGAGGTCGCGGTCGAGGAGGCAAAGGTGAAAGCTTCGGGACGCGGAAACGGCCGGCAGCCATAGCCGTTGAGTTGGGTCGCGGGATCGAGAGCGAGACGCGTATCGCCGCCGCTGGCGAGCAGTGATTCGAGCGACCCGGATAGCGGCCGGAGAGGGTCGATCAAACGAAGAAAAGCTTCGAACCCACGAGGATCATTCAGCATTCCCGAATGATCAGACGGGTATGGTTAGCATTTCCTTAAATGTGGTCTAAATGTGGCGGCGCAAAAGCCACGCCGCGGTCAGGCCGAGCAGCGCGACGAGCGCACCCACTAACACGAAAAGAATCTGAAATCCGAATAGGTTCGAGGTCACTCCTGCGAAAACAGGTCCGATTCCTTGGCCGAGAAACATACTCGCCGAGAACAGTGCGAAGGTCGAGCCTCGCGCACGTGGCGCGAGTTCGGTCGCCTGGGTCTGCAACGTATTGTGCATCATGTAGAAGCCGAAGCCGGCGACCATGAAAGCGAGCGCCACGCCGACCGGACCCATCGGTACCGCGACGACGAAATAGGAGAAGCCGGCCATCAGCCCGCCGATGCGCAGCATGTTCCACTGGCCGAGCGCGCGGATCATGAAGCGCACGACCGAGCCGTAGATCACGCCGCCGACGGCAAAACCCGCCAGCGCCACGCCGGCCGCGATCGGCCCGCCGGCGCCGCGCTCGAGCAGCATCGCGCCGACGAACGGAAAGACGCAGAAGAAGAACATGCCCTCGCTGAGCACCGCGCCGAGCACGACATAGGAGCTGCGATTGCTGAGCACGGCGCGATAACCCTCGATCGCGCCGCTGAGGGTGATCTTGCGCGAGACATCGCTCTTGCTGTCGAGATAGCGGAAGACGATGCCGCACGTGCAGACCGAAATCGCGGTCACCACGCCGAAGACGGCGCGCCAGCCGAAAAAGGTGGCGATCACGCCCGCGACCGTCGCGCCGAACATCTGGCCGAAGATCGAGGCGACGAGAAAGCGGCTGGTCGCGACCTGGCGCTCAGCCATCGCGGTGCGGTCACCGATCAGCGCAAGGCCGACGGGGAAGATGCCGCCGGCGACGATCCCCGCGATGATGCGCGACACCATCAGGGTCACGTAGTTGGGCGCGACCGAGGCGATCGCCGTGGAGATGGTGGTGATCGCAAGGCAGATCTTGATCAGCCGCGCCTTGCTATAGGCGTCGCCGACCGGGCCCAGCACGGGCTGCATCGCGGCATAGGGCAAGCCATAGGCGGAGACGAGCAGCGCCGCCTGCTGCACGCTGATCGAAAAATCACTCGCCACCGTGGTGATGATCGGATCGAAAGAGCGATAGGAGATCGACCCGGCGAAGGCGGCAAAGCAAAGAACGAGGATCAGGCCCAAAACGGCTCCCGCAAGAACATCCCCGCCTATGTGGGAGAAGGCCTGGCAAGGTCAATAATCATCGTGACAGAGCCGCTCCGCGCATGGCGCGGGACGCGTGTGCCCGTTATGATTTGCCCGGTTATAAACTGTAGAGGGCGCCGTCACGAGCGCCCGAACAACGATAGACCTTTGGAGAACGCCTGTGAAATTCCGTCTACTGCCGATCCTTGCCCTTGCCGCTTCGCTGCCGCTTGCTGTCGCGCCCTCGCCGGCGCGCGCGCAGAAGGCCGATATGATGCACGCGACCATGGCGATCCCCGTCACGAGCCTCGGCTTCATGATGGAATTCCTCGCCCAGGACATGCATTTCTACGAGAAGCACGGCGTCTCGATGAAGACGACGCAGATCAACGGGCTCGGCTCGATCAATGCGCTGATCGCCGGCAGCGTCGATTTCGCGCAGCCCTCGGGCGTGTCGCTGACCCGCGCCGCCTCGAAGGGCCAGAATCTGCTCGCGATCGTCCAGCTCACCAATCGCATCGTCGTCCAGGTCGTGCTGCGCAAGGACATCGCCGAAGCCGCCGGCTTCGATCCCAAAGCACCTCTGGCCAAGCGAGCGGCAATCCTCAAAGGCCGTACCATGGCCGTCGAATCCATCAACTCGATTATCGACGCCTATCTCGGCCTGCTCGCGAAGCAGGGCGGTTTCACCCATGACGATATGCATGTGGCGGCGATGGAGCCGCCGGAAATGATCTCGGCCTTCGCCGCCAAGCGCATCGACGGCTTCGCCATGTCGCTGCCCTGGACCCTACAACCTGTTGTCCAGGGCACGGCGGTGATGCTCGCAAGCGGCCCCGACGGCGACACGGTCGGCCTCGATCCTTTCACCAACACCGTGGTGGCCACCAAGCCGGCGACCTGCGAGAAGCAGCCGAAGCTGTGCGAAGCGGTCGGCCAGACCTTCAAGGAGACATCGGCCTGGCTGCACGCGCATCCCGATGAAGCCGAGGCTGTGCTGAAGAAGCGTTTCCCGACGCTCGATCCCAAGGTCTTCCACGCTTCCTTCCAGACCGAGCTCAAGATCACCCCGAACCCGCCGGTACCGACCGCGAAGGGCATCGAGAACACCGACAACTACAATATCGAGGCGGGGCTGATGAAAGCGTCGGACAAGCAATCCAACTACACGAAGCTCTTCACGGATAAATACGCGAAGTAGTTTTTCGTCGTCATTGCGAGAAGCGCAGCGACGAAGCAATCCAGAGCATCGTATGAAGCCTGGATTGCTTCGCTTCGCTCGCAATGACGGAACCGGGCTTTACGCCGGCAATGCCGGCCGCACCTCGCGCGCAAAGAGCTCGACCGAGCGCAACGCCTCCGGCAGCGTCATATCGCCGAAAGCAAAGCGCAGCAGCAGGTAGTTCACGCCTGTAGCGGTGATCGCCTCATTGAGCTTGGCGCGCAGCGTTGCCGGCGAGCCGACGAAGCTCATGCCGATCGCCATCGATTCCTCGACCGTGGCCGGATAGGCGGCCGCGATGGGCGCGACGCCGTGCAGTCGCCATAGATGCGTGAAGCTCTGATGCCAGCGCGCATAGCACCGGCGCGCGGTGGCGAGCGCCTCGGCATCGGTTTCGGCGATGACGATGTGGCGACTCATGCCGAGCAGCGGCAGTTTTGCCGGAGCGCGGCCAGCCGCCTGCCACTGGGCGCGGTAGCGGTCGGTGATCTCGCGCGTCGGAGCGGCCAGCGCATTGGTCGCGATGTTCATCGCATGCTGCGCCGGCCAGTCGACCCCTTCCGGCGCGAGCACGCCATACCAGAGCGGCGGATGAGGCCTCTGCAATGGTGCGATGACGATCGGTGTGCCCTTGAAGCGATAGAACTTGCCCTCGTGATCGAGCGACTGGGTCTGGAACGCCTTCAACAGGATGTCGAGCACCTCGACATAGATATCGCGCGACTGTTTCGGATCGACGGCGTAGAAGCTGCTCTCGAGCGGCGAGATGCCACGGCCGACGCCGAGCTCGATCCGGCCGCCGCTCATCTGGTCGAGCATGCAGATCTCTTCCATCACCCGCAGCGGATGATGGAGCGAAAGCGTGTAGACCATCGGCCCGAAGCGCAGCCGCTTGGTGCGCTGAGCGACCGCAGAGAGGAACACGCTCGGGCTCGGCGCCATGCCGAGCGGCGTCGAGTGATGCTCGGCGAGGTGATAGATATCGATGCCGTTGCGGTCGTAAGCCTCGACCAGCTTCAGGCGCCATTCATAAAGCGCCGAGAGTGCGCCGCCATCGGCATCGAAATGATCGAAAACGCCGATCTTCATGAGGCACGACGATGGGAGCTGGCGCGCCGAAGCACGCGAAGCTCAGTTCGTCATCATGTCTTTCGCGACCGGCCGCCAAGCCAGGGAGACCTTCTCCATCTTTTCGACAAGGGCGTTGATGACCAGCACCAGCACGGTCGCGACGACGATGCCGGCGAACACGCCGACCGTGTCAGAGAGCTCGCGCGCGTGCTCAATGTAATGGCCGACGCCCTGGGTCGAGACGAGAAATTCACCGACGATCGTCGCACCGACTGCGTGCGGCGCCGCGATCTTCATGCCGGCATAGAAGAAGGGCTGCAGCGATTTCCAGATCACTTCCTTCGCGATCACCCGCTCGCTCGCGCCCATGACGCGCGCCGTGCTGATGAGGCGCTGATCGACGGCGCGGATGCCGGCGGAAACGTTGTAGAAGATGACGTAGAAGGTCTGCGCCACGACAATCACGAGCTTCGGCACGTCGCCGATGCCGAACCACAGGATCAACCACGGCGCGAGGGCATATTTCGGGACGCCCTGCGACCAGAAGATGTAAGGCTGGACCGCCTCGGTGAGGCGCGGCGAGAGGCGCAACACGAAGGGCAGGAGCAGGCCTAAAGCGACAGCGATGACGAAGCCGATGGCCGAGACATAGAGCGTCGCCCAGATGTCGAAGAACACCTCGCCGCTGACCGTCATCTCCCACAGGCGCTGCAGCACCGACAGCGGCGGTGCGAAGAACACCGAGCCGAAGGAATCGGCGCCCCACTGCCATCCCGCAAGCAACAGGAGCGCAAAGAAGCATCGCCCGAGCCGAACAACGGTCCTATGCGAGAGCAGCGGCCCTGAGGGCGCCGCAATGACTTGTTCAGCGGTCGTCATTGGATTTCAGCCCTTATCTTCTCATAGACTTGCGCAAAACCCTCGAGACCAAAGATATCCTTCACATTCCGCGGACGTTTGAACGGGATCGCGTGCTCAGCCTTGATGCGGGTCGGCTGCTTGGTGAGCACCAGAGTCCGGTCGCCCAGGGCAATCGCCTCGGCGATGTCGTGGGTGACGAAGATGATCGTCTTGCGGCCCATCTCCCAGAGACGCAGCAAATCTTCCTGCAATTGCACGCGCGTCTGCGCGTCGACCGCGGCGAACGGCTCGTCCATCAGGATGACGGGCGGATCGTAGACCAGGGTGCGGATAAGCGAGGTGCGCTTGCGCATGCCGCCCGAGAGCTCATGCGGATAGTATTTCTCGTAGCCCGACAGACCGACGGCCTTGATCAGCGTTTCGGCGTGGGCGCGGGTTTTATCGTCGAGCCGGCCCTGCACTTCGAGCGGGAACAACACGTTGTCCATCGTCGTGCGCCACGGCAGGAGATTGTCGTCCTGCGTGACATAGCCGATGCGGCGATCGAGGCCCGGCTTCAGCGCCTTGGGATCGCTGACAACGATCGTGTCGCCACCGAACAAAATCTCGCCGCCGGTCGCCGTGTCGATCTGGGCGATCATGTTGAGCAGTGTCGATTTACCCGAACCCGACGGCCCGATGATGGTGAGGAATTCGCCATCCCGCACAGAGAAGGACAAATCGCGGATCACCCAGGGGGCGGGCTCGCGGCCCTGCCTGCTGGCGAAACGCTTGGCGAGATTACGAACTTCAAGGAGTGGAGACGTCGACATGGATCACGTGGTGCTGGTAGCTTGCTGCAAAGGATCACTGGAAGGCCGCCAACGCAAAAGCATGGCCTCGGTCCCGTCGACGGCGTAGCCGACAGCGAGCACGAGGACCGTGGCACCAAGGATGGCGGCAAACACCTCGGTGATATCGAAATTCATCGCGCCCATCTGCACGAGATAGCCAAGGCCGCGATTGGAGGAGATCAGCTCTGTCACCACCGCCACGGCGATGGCGATCGGCAACGAGATGCGCAGCCCGGCGAAGATGTTCGGCACGGCGCAGGGCCACACAACATGGCGCGCGACCTGGCGCTCATTGGCGCCGCAAAGCTGCGCCATCTGCACCAGCCTCGCGTCGAGCGCGCGCACACCCGAGAGCGTCGCGTAGTACTCGATGAAGAAGACGATGCTGACGACGACGGCGATCTTCGATTCGATGCCGATGCCGAACCACAGGATGAAGAGCGGCGCCAGCGCCAGCTTCGGCAGACCGTAGCCGCCGATCATGAACGGATCGATGATCTGGACGATGGTCGGAAAGCGGCGCAGCGCGAAAGGCAGGATGATCGCGGGCACGGCGCCGATGACACCGCCGAGCGCGGCTTCCTCAATCGTGTAGCCGGCATGGCGGATAAGCTCGCCATCCCACAGCGAGATGAAGAAACGCGAGATCGTCGCCCAAGGCGTGCTGACCCAGTAGGTGCCTAGAATCCAACTGGCAACCTGCCACAGCGCCAGACACACGATGCAGACGAGAATCCTGTCGGCCAGTACTCGGTAGCGCTTCATCGCCCCCCGTCATCCTTATTATTGGGGTTTTATCGCGGACGATTTATGTCTGTCCGGGGCTGATCTGTCCAGCCCACAATGGGCTGACAGGCGGTGAATTAAGCGTTAGCCCTTTCTCAGTTCGGCCCGTCGCCCAGCAAATCCGCGACTCCGGCCCGCCGCGCCCAGTATTCCCAGGCGCGCCAGGTCTCGGGCGCTTTGGGGTTGAGCGCCCAGCGCCCCTCGACCTCGCCCGGCGACAAAGCCTTGTAAGTCGGCGCCATGCGTAGCGCGGTCGTGACGATCCGGGCATTGACCGGGATGAAAATCGATGTCCGGACAGCCTCATGGATCGTCGCGCCGGTCGCGGCGAAGCCGTGGCCGCGCATCAGCGCTACCTTGCCCTTCCCTACCCGCTGCGCCAGATCGCGGCCCTGCTCGACATTAACGACGAGCAAATTCGTGTTATCGCCAAACTTTTCAGCGATATCCCAAACCGGCGCTTCCGGTCCCATTGTGCCGGCGACGTGAATGACCGGCTTGAACGGCACGCCGGTGATGCCGAAAGCCAGCGTCTCCTCTGCATGGCTGTGGACAACCGCCCCGACTTCGGGCTTCGCCTCATAGAGGCAGCCATGGATGAAGCGCTCGAGATAAGGCGGGCGCTTGTCGTTGCCGACGACCGTGCCATCGAGCGTGAATTCCATGATGTCTTGCTCGGTCACCAGCTCGGGGCTGCGCGAGCGCGACAGGAGGAAATGATCCGGCTTTTCCGGATGCCGGATGCTGACATGGCCATAGGCGTCGACAACGCCTTGATTGGCGAGGACGCGGTTGGCGATCACGAGATCGCGATAAGCCTGCTTCAGAACGTCGACCATGTTTCTTCCCTCAATGCGATTCGAATGTTTTGACGAAGATATCCTCGATCGGGATCTTCTTCGCGATCAGGCCCTGCTCGTGCAGATAGGTGACGAGCGCTTCGAGCGTCTTGCGGTTGGCTTCGACGCCGTCCGGCCACGGATCGCCGCCGAAGACCTCGTCGATCTCGTCGAGATCGGCCGTCATCCACGGCAGCATGAAGCGCAGCGCACCGGTCTCGCGCATCAGCCTCAGCGCGCGCTCGCGCGATTGCTTCAGCGCTTCGTAAAGGCTGGACGCGGCGAAAGGATATTTCTCGTAGGTATCGCGACGCATCGCGACAAGATGCATGATCGGGAAGATGCCGGTGCGCTTGAAATAATCCCGCTCGACCTCGCGATAATTCGGGAAGAGGCGCACAACATCCGGATTACGCTTCATCGACACCGGGAGATTGGTGGCACAGATCGCGTCGATCTCGCCCTTGTCGATGAGCTCGCTCAGCGATCTCTTCGGATCGGCGATCTCGATATCGATTTTCTTGAGCAGCGGCGGCGCCGAGGGATTGCCGTGCGTGCCTATATGGTTGAGCGCGCCCTGCACCCAATGGATCTTCGAGAGATCGACATCGTAGTCATGCTGCAGCATACCGCGGATGAAGATCGCGGCGGTCTGCGTGTAGAGCGGCACGCCGACGCGCTTGCCCTCGAGATCCTTCGGCGACTTGATCCCCGACCGCTTGTTGATCGTAATCATGCTGTGGCGGAAGACGCGCGACGGAAAATTGGGCAGCGCGACAAAGGGTGTGGTGCCGGCGCTAAGGCCCGAAACGAATTCCGAGCTCGAGAATTCCGACGCATCGAATTCCTGGCTGCCGCCCATGCGATCGAAAATCTCGCGCGGATTGTTGATCGCGAGGAAGTTCAGATCGAAGCCGACGGGTTTGACCTCGCCGGTATAGAGCGGCAACACGCGATCATAGAGACCGCAGGCAAAAGTCAGCGTCGGTTGCGACATTATTCTATTCTCTCCCTCTTGTTACAACGTCATTGCGAGCGAAGCGAAGCAATCCAGGGCTTCACGTGAGCTGCTTCTGGATTGCTTCGTCGCTGACGACCCGTTCACGCGCTCTTCGCGCGTGAACCCGAAGGGGCCAATCGCGAAGAGCGATTGGCCGGGTCGTCCCTCGCAATGACGACATTTCTATCAAGCGTTTGTCGCCGGGCGTTCGTCGCGCAGGAAGCCGAGTTTCTCCAGCGTCGGCGTATCGGTGGCGCGGAACAGCACCGCGTCTTTGCTCGCGCGATGGTAATGGCTGAGCCAGGACGGCACGACCAGCATATCGCCGCGCTCCCACGGGAAGCTCTTGCCTTCGACGATGGTCTCGCCTTCGCCCGAGACCGGCGAGTAGAGATTGTTCGCCGTCGTGCGATAAGGCTTGGTCGGCTTGCCGGCGTCGAGCTTCATCATGTGAAGCGCTGTCGTCGCCATCGCCGGATTGCCGAACTCGATCTGCGTGCCGAAGCAGCCGCTCGGATCGGGCTGCGCCGCGGCGAGGCGCTTCTTCGTCTCTTCCCAGGGGAAATGCATCGGCGACGGCGTCGCCGGCGGCTTGCCGGGCGCATATTCGTCGGGATTGCCTTCGAAGAACATCGGCTCCAGCAGATGCACCAGCGGCACGTCGAGGAAATCGAGCCAATAGCCATTGGCCTTGCTGTCATTGCCGTGACCGTGCCAGCACCAGTTCGGCGTCAGCAGCACATCGCCCGGCATCATCTCGAGCCGCACGCCATCGACCACCGTATAAGTGCCGGGCTCGGCATCGACAACGAGACGCAGCGCGTTCGGCGTGTGACGATGCGAGCGCGCGTGCTCGCCGGGCATGATCATCTGATAGGCCGAGACCAGCGTGGTCGAGGTGGCGTAATCGCTGCCGGCGCCGGCATTGGCAAGGATGAGATTGCGCCGCTCGGCGAGCTCCGTGTTGATCAAGCGGCCGGCAGCGTCGAGCGCGGCTTTCGCCTGCGTGTAATGCCAGATCGCCGCTGGGAATTTCTTCTTCGGCGAGGGATAGAGCGAGGGCGTCGGCTTGTTCCAGCCGGGCCCCATATCGACCGTCGCGAGCGAACGGTACAGCTCTTCGAGCGAGCCCGCGTTGCGGAGCGTTTGCGGTGTGGCACCGGTCAGATTCATAGGTCGCCTCCTCCCGTCCTTCAGGCAGCAGCGCCGCGAATGCGATCGATCACTTTCAGCGGCTCTGGCGGCGGCTGGTCGTCGCGCCACGCGACAAAGCCATCCGGGCGCACCAGGACGAGTTTCCGTTCATAGGCACTCGCGACTGCGTCTTCGTCAAGCGCGACCACGCTGAGCGGCACGCGGCGCTCCTCCGCCGCGGCAACGATGGTGTCGACCATCGGCGGGCTCTTGCCGAGACGCAGCAGGACGAAGCCTTTGCCGTAGAGATCGAGTGTCGAGCGCGGCTTTTCTCCCGGGTTGGCTTTCAGCCAGACATGCGGCGCGCGCGCACCCGGCCGCGCGGTCTGGTCATAGGTCATCACGTCGAGCGGCGGTGTCGGCGTTCCATCCGGCACGATGACCGGCGAATTGTCGTAGCGATAGCCGAGATGAATCCCGAGCGTGTGCCATTCGCGCGTCATCGCCGCGCTGAATTCCTTGCCGAGCCGCTTGCGAACCGCCCGACCCTCGGCCGTGTCGTCGAGCAGCGCCTTGTTCTCGGCCGGCGAGCGCATGCGGCCGAGATTCCCGGTCGCCTCGTCGACATTGCGGATCGCGATCGGCCGCCGTTCCGGCGTGTAGCTTTCGAGGAGATGCGCGCCGCCCCAGCCGTTGACACACGCATCGAGCTTCCAGGACAGATCGACGGAATCCTGAATGCCCATATTCATGCCGAAGCCGCCGGTAGGCGACGTCAGATGCGCGGC
>DATMZZ010000351.1:0-3466 GCA_035573175.1 Allostellaceae bacterium | reverse complement strand
ATCCACAACAGCAACGTTGGATAGGCGCGCCCGTCGGTGAAGAGCGCCTTGACGGTGACGCCGGTGATCTGCGGCTCGAGCGTGAAGCGCGTGCCGGTCGGGAAATTCCGGTCCGGCACGATGCGCCGCATGATGTCGCAGACGCGATCCATCGATTTGCCAGAGAGCAATAGATAGCGCACCGACTCCGGCAGATAGATCACGACGGCGATGATCGCGAGCAGCGGCACGATGCCGCCGATATAGAAGGTCGACTGCCAGCCCCATGTCGGGATCAGGATGTTGGCGAGGATGCCGCTGACGATCGAGCCGAAGGCGAAGAAAGCGGCGGTGCTATTGACGAGCAGGGCACGGCGGCGGCGCGGCGCGTATTCGAGGACATAGGCCGTGACGTTGGGCAGCGTGCCGCCGAGTCCGAACCCGGCAAGGAATCGCAGCACGACCAGGCTGGTCACCGTGTGGCCGAGTGGCGTCGCCAGCGAGAACACTCCGAAAACCGCCATCGGCCAGATGATCGCCTGCTTGCGGCCGATCTTGTCGGCGAGCATGCCGAAGAAGAGCGCACCGAGCGTCAGGCCCAAGAGCCCTGAGCTGAAGATCGGCCCGAGCAGCGCCGGGCCGAAGCCGAGATCCTTCGCCATCACCGGCGCGACATAGGCGATGCCCTGCGTGTCGTAGCCGTCGAACATGGCGGTGAAGAGGCTGACCAGCAGCACCAGCCATTGCTGGCCGCTGATCTTCGCTTCATCGATGACAGAGGTGAAATTGTAGCTATTGGCTTCGGCCATGATGCCCGTGTTTCCCGCCCAGAGAGTGTTTCCCGTCGGCGCTTGCCGCGCCTTTGTTTCGCGGCGGATCGTACAGCCCGTGGGCCAGGATGGGCAAAGATAAAAAGGCCGGTTCGGTCGGTTGAGGGGCCGCCACGCGCAGTTCCAGAGGCTGCGCGTTGCCTTGGCGCGGATACGGATGAAGAAACTTCAAGCGTGGTTTGGGAAGATCGCGAAGCAGAAGCCGGCAACGCGCTAATGAAGCGTTACGCCGCCCATTCGTCGTGCGAGCTCTTCGTATTCCTCGGCGATCCTAAGCATGACGGCCTGTGCGCCGGCGTCATTCATCACGGTGGCAAAGATACGCGCTGCCTCGGCGAGGTCTTGCCAGCGTCTCAATTGTTCGTTCTGTGCCATGATGGCAATTCCTGCCAATCCAGCCCGAGCGTCAGCTTTTCAAGCTGATGTGGCGACACTAAGGCGCCGGCCGCGCACGCGGCGCGAGCAGCCGCCCTCAATTTTCTCTACCAATCGCGGTAGGTGTGAGTTGCGAAATATCGACAAAACAAAAAAGAGGGGTGCGACCGAAGTCGCACCCCCAAATTTCTGCCTCGTTCGCGGCGCCAGCTGGGAGGCTTTGAGCCAGAGCCGCGTTGCGTATTAGCTACAGCCAGTCGTGCTGCCGCATGTGTCGCATTTGAGGCAGGTCCCGTTCCGTACCAGCGTGAAATTTCCACATTCGTGACAGCTATCGCCTTCGTAGCCGCGTGCCCGCGCCATGCGGATCTTCTCCGCTCGGCTGTCGATCGCGGTTGAGCTCTTGAGTTCGGTTTTCAGCGTCTCGCTGACGCTCTGCGTCGCGCGTGCTTCTTCCATCTCGTCGATGGCGAGATCGAGCGCCGCATTGCCGCGGCTCGCCGTCGCCACGCCCGTGCCGGCCTGGCCGCCTTGCAGCACGGTCAGACGGTTGCGGACATAACCGGTCGAGGCGACGCGCTGCACCACCGCCGCGAATTCCGGCCGGCTGCCGCCGTCATCGGGCAGGTTCGACTCCGAGGTGCCTTTGCCGACCGTGTCGGGCAGGACGTCCGCCGGCTGTACATGCGCGAGGTCGTTGCGGTCGAGATAGGAGATCGCAAGCTCGCGGAAGATGTAGTCGAGCAGCGAGGTCGCCATCTTGATCGCATCGTTGCCTTCGACGATGCCCGAGGGCTCGAAGCGGGTGAAGGTGTAGGCCTCGACGAATTCTTCGAGCGGCACGCCGTATTGCAGGCCGATCGAGATCGCGATCGCGAAGTTGTTCATCAGCGAGCGGAAGGCCGAGCCCTCCTTGTGCATGTCGATGAACACCTCGGCGAGGCTGCCATCCTCGTATTCGCCGGTGCGGAGATAGACCTTGTGGCCGCCGACGATGGCTTTCTGGGTATAGCCTTTGCGCCGCTGCGGCAGGCGGCGGCGCTCGGCGCGCTGGACCATGCGCTCCACCACCCGCTCGACGATGCGCTCTGCGACGACCGGCACGCGCTCGACCGGGTTCTTCTCCATCAGCTCGGCGACGCCTTCCTCGGCGTCGTCATCCTCGATGAGTTGCGATTGCAGCGGCTGCGAGAGCTTCGAGCCGTCGCGATAGAGCGCGTTGGCTTTGAGGCCAAGCTTCCACGACAACATGTACGCTTCTTTGCAATCCTCGACCGTCGCCGCATTCGGCATGTTGATGGTCTTGGAGATCGCGCCCGAGACGAAGGGCTGAGCCGCGGCCAGCATGCGGATGTGGCTCTCGACCGAGAGGAAGCGCTTACCGTTGCGGCCGCAGGGATTGGCGCAATCGAACACCGCATAGTGCTCTTCCTTGAGGAAGGGCGCGCCTTCCAAGGTCATGGCGCCGCAGCAATAGGTGTTCGCTGCTTCAACCTCGGCCTTGGAGAAGCAGAGCGCCGCCAGCATGTCGAAGCCGGCATCGTTCATCTGCTCGGCGGTGAAGCCGAAAGCCGCTTTGCAGAACTCTTCGCCCAGCGTCCACTTGTTGAAGGCGAAGCGGATGTCGAAGGCCGTCGAGAGCCCCTGTTCGAGCGCTTCGAGCGCGCCTTGGGTGAAGCCCTTGGCCTTGAGCTGCGCGTGGTTGAGCGCGGGCGCGTCGGCGAGGCTGGCATAACCCACGGCGTAGCGCGTGATCGCCTCGATCTCCGCCAGTGAGTAGCCGAGGGTGCGGAGCGCTTCCGGCACGGCGCGGTTGATGATGCGGAAATAGCCGCCGCCCGCGAGCTTCTTGAATTTGACGATCGCGAAATCGGGCTCGATGCCGGTGGTGTCGCAATCCATGACAAGGCCGGTCGTGCCGGTCGGCGCGATCACGGTCGCTTGCGCGTTGCGGTAGCCGTAGCGCTCGCCGAGGGCGAGGGCGACGTCCCAGGCATGCTTGGCCGCTTCGACCAGCGCCGGGATCGGGCAATGCTCGGCGTCGAGCGCGACCGGCAGGACCGAGAGCTTCTCGTAGCCGCTGGTCTCGCCATGCGCCGCGCGGCGATGATTGCGGATGACGCGCAGCATGTGATCGCGATTGGGCTCGTAGCCGGGGAAAGCGCCGAGCTCGCCCGCCATCTCGGCCGAGGTCGCATAAGCCTTGCCGCAGACAATCGAGGTGAGGGCGGCGCCGTAAGCGCGGCCTTCATCGCTGTCATAGGACAGGCCCGAGGTCATCA
>DATMZZ010000350.1:0-12512 GCA_035573175.1 Allostellaceae bacterium | reverse complement strand
TAGCGCCGGACCGGTGATGCGCAACCGCTTTTGCTCGGGAGCGCCGGCGTACGCTGCCACTGCCTGTGTGACGACGTCGCGCAGCTCCGCGCCTTCCCAATGCTCGCGCGTTAGGATGTCATGGGCACGCGCCAGCGCGATCAGCCGATCGGAGAGCGTGTCGCGGCAGTCGCTTAGGCTCGTGGCATTGCGCAGCGTCTGGCGTGCGATCGATTGCACCATCGCCAAGGTGTTTTTCACGCGGTGATTGAGCTCGTTCAGCAGCATCTGCTGGCGTTCTTCGTGCCGCTTGCGATCGGTCACATCGCTCGCGGTACCGAACCATTCGAGGATGTCGCCGTCGCCGTTGAACAGGGGGATCGCGCGCGAGAAGGTCCAGCCGAGGCTGCCGTCCGGGCGCAAGACGCGGTGCTCGAGCGCAAAGGGGCTTTTCGTCCGGATCGATTGCTGGATCGCACTCATCACCGCGGGCTGATCGTCGGGGTAGATGTATTCGGTGAGCCAGTTGCGGCTTGGCTCGCTTGTATCGGCGATGAATTCCTTGCCCGCGAGCTGCCGCATTTCGCTCCAATCGGCGCTCATTCGATAGACGGCGTCGGAACTCGCCGTGACGAAGGCGCGGAAGCGTTCCTCGCTGTCGCGGATGGCGGCCATGGCCTCGCGGCGCGCCCGAGAGAGCTCAAGATTGACGGCGACACGCGCGAGCAATTCGCGCGCCGAGAACGGCTTCACCAGATAATCGTCCGCGCCGGCACTGAGACCCTCGACCCGGCTTTCCTCGCCCGCGCGCGCCGACAGCATGATCACCGGAAGGTCGTGCAATGCCGGATCTTCGCGGATCGCTTTCAGCAGGCCGAAGCCGTCGAGAACCGGCATCATCACATCGGTCAGGATAAGGTCGGGCCGCTCGCGCCGCGCGGCGGCGAGGGCCTTCGCGCCATTGGCTACGGCGAGAACGGAAAAACGCGGCAAGAGCAGTCGCGCCAAATATTCGCGCATATCCGCGTTGTCGTCGGCGAGAAGCACACGCGCGCGGCCTGATGCCGCAACCGGCATCGGTACGATCGAGCCGCCGAAGACGGGGTCAGCCAATATGTCGTCAGGCAACCAGCGCAGCGCCTCGCTGATGAAAGCCTCGGCCTTTGTCTCGGTCGACGCTCGTGGACGCTCGGCGCCGATCTGCGTCGCTGGAAGATGCTCTTTGCCGAGCGGCAGGTGCACGGTGAAGGTCGTTCCCTGGCCGAAGGTGCTTTCGACGGAAACCAAGCCTTTATGCAGCTTCGTCAGCTCCTGCACGAGAGCAAGGCCGATGCCGGTACCTTCATGGGTGCGGCCGCGTGCGCCCTCGATGCGATGAAAGCGGTCGAAAATGAGCGATAGCTCTGCTTCGGGGCGCCGGTGCCCGTATCGGTCACCCGCAAGACCGCATTGCCGCCCTCGATCCGCGTCGAGACGGTGATTTCGCCGTCGAAAGTGAATTTGAACGCGTTCGAAATAAGGTTGAGAACGATCTTTTCCCACATGTCGCGGTCGACATAGACCTCTCGCCCGAGGTTCGGACAATCGACCTTCAGCGACAATCCTGCCTTCTCGCAGGCGGAGCGGAAGTTGCTCGCCAGCTCTGCGGTCAAACTCGCGAGATCGACGGGCTCGTATTTCGCATTGACCCTTCCGGCCTCGATCCGCGAGAAATCGAGCAGCGAATTGACCAGCTTCAGAAGCCGCAACCCATTGCGGTGCGCGGTTCTGAGGAGCGCGGTGGTTTGCTCCGGCAAGCGCATGTTGCGTGCTTCGGTCAGCACGTCCTCGAGCGGGCCCAACATCAGGGTCAGCGGCGTGCGGAACTCGTGGCTGACATTTGAGAAGAAAGCGGTCTTGGCACGATCGATTTCGGCGAGTGCCTCGGCGCGCTTGCGCTCTTCCTCATAGGCCGCGCATTGGTAATGGCGGTCGCGATCTGCGTCGCGGCGAGGTCGAAGAAGCCGCGATACTGGTCGTCGAATTTCAGCCGCGGGCTGACGCCGGCAACCAGGAATCCGCTGAGCTGCAGCGTCATGTGAGAGCGCAAAGGCAGGACGACCGCGCAATTGGGCGAGTCCGACCATGGCCCTTGCGGCACTTGCGTGAAGCGTTTGCCGAGCGCCTCGGCAAAAACAGGCGTGCCGGAGGCGAGGACTTCGGCAACGGGCCATGCCGATGTGCCGTTCTCTGCATCGCGCAGATCGAGCAGGCGTGGACTGGCGGATGTGTCCGGCTCAACGCCGGCCGAGCCGACCAGCCGCGCCTGCGAGCCGTCTGGCTCGATCAGATAGAAGAGCGCAAACGGCACATCCTTCGCGTGCTGGGCGAGGATATTGGCCGCGATCGCGCAAGCCTTCTCGGCCGTCCGCGCTTCGCCGATCGATGCGCCTAGGTCGCGCAAGACAGCGACGCGGCGCTCGCCAACCACCTTCTCGGTGATCTCCATGACCGTCGCCAGAACGCCGCCAATGCCGCGCGGCGCGGTGTCGTCGGGAACGGGGCTGTAGGCGAAGGTGAAATGCGTTTCTTCGACGAAGCCGTGACGATTGACCTCGAGCGGAATGTCGTCCATCCAGGTCGCCGGACCGCCTTGGAACGGCGTGTCGATCAGCGGGCCCAGCACGTCCTGCACCTCGGGCCAGCATTCGGCGAAGGGCAGTCCCATGGCGTTCGGATGTTTCGTGCCGAGGATCGGGCTGTAATAGTCGTTATAGATCGAGATATATTCCGGTCCCCACCAAAGGAGATGGGGAAAGCGATTGGCGAGCAGAAAGCTCACCATCATTTTGAGGCTTGGCGACCAGGACTCGGCCGGTCCAATGGCTGTTTTCGACCAATCCAGCGACCGGATCAGCGCGCCGGCCTCGCCCCCGCCCGACAGGAATTTTAGATCAGAACTCAAACTGTCCACGGGGCTCCTCGAGGGACCGACAGCGCCGGTTTGATGCCGATCCCGCGCGGTACCGGCGACTGAACAATATGGGCGCGCAATTGCGGCGATCTTCGGGCAAAAAAATTACTGCGAACGCGACTGTCCAATCGACGGCTTGTCGAAAAAACCACGAAAATCAATTACTTATATCGTCCGGAAGCCATAGCCTCCGTTCCTTCACCGTATGCTAGGTTTCGCGCCCATGAATGTCCCCGTTCTCATCGCTGGCGCCGGGCCGGTGGGCCTGAGCTTGGCTCTCGGTCTGGCTTGGCGCGGCGTCTCGAACCTCCTCGTGGAGCCGCTCACTGACGTGCATCCGCATCCGCGCGCAATCTCGATCGGCGTGCGGACGATGGAGCATTTCCGCCGCCTTGGCCTCGATCAAAAAGTCATCGATGCCGGAGTGCCGCGTTCGCGCGCGCTCGATGTGATTTACGTTACGCGGATGCTCGATCGCGAGATCTTCCGCTTTCCGATCCCGTCGATTGACGAGCTGGCGCGCGATGCCGCAGCGCTGGCGGCACAGACGCCGGAGATCGCTGCCTCGCCCTATTACAAGACCTGGACAGCGCAATCGCCGCTCGAGCGCATGCTGCGTGCCGAAGTCGCGCGCTCGCCGAAGATCGAGGCGCGCTATGGCTGGCGGCTCGATTCATTCGTGGAGCGCGAGGAGAGCGTCACCGCGACGTTGGTCGAGCTCGCGACCGGCCGGCGCGAAGAAATTACGGCGCAATATCTCATCGGCAGCGACGGCGCGAACAGCGCGGTGCGCGCCGGACTTGGTATCCGCATGGCGGGGCGCGGCACGCTCGGCGAAGCGGTCGGGCTCTATTTCAAAGCGCCGGCATTGGGTGCGCGGCTCGGCACGCGGCCGGGTGTCATGTATTGGGTTTTGGCGCCGGGCTGTGGGGGAGTGATCTACACGATCGACGGCGGCAACGAATGGGTCTTCAATCGCTACTTCGCGCCGGGCGAAGCCGCGAGCACGAAAGACCCGGTCACGCTAATCCAGCGCGCGCTCGGTGAGACGATCGAGATCGAGTTGCTCTCGGCGCAGAAATGGCTACCGCGCCAACTCGTCGCCGATCGCTATCAAAGCGCGCGCTGCTTCTTGGCCGGCGATGCCTGCCATCTCTTCGTGCCGACCGGCGGCTTCGGCATGAACACCGGCATCAGCGATGCGGTCGATCTTGCTTGGAAGATCGCGGCACGGCTCGAAGGCTGGGGCGGCGCGAAGCTGCTGGCGAGCTACGAGACAGAGCGGCGCCCGATCGGCCTCTTCAACACGCGCGAAGCCGCCGACAATTACGACAAGAGCGGCACGATCTTCGCCGTGCCCGATGCGTTGGAAGAGGACGGTGCGGCCGGCGATGCAGCGCGCGCCGCGGTCGCGGCGCTGCTGCCGCCGAAGATCAAGCATTTCGCGCCGATCGGCGTGCATCTCGGTTCGGCTTATGAGAGCTCGCCGCTTATCGTCGATGACGGCACGCAGTTGGTCGCCTTCGATCCGGTGCGCTACGCACCGAGCGCGCGGCCGGGACAACGCGCGCCGCATGGCTGGATCGCGCCGGGCAAATCGGTACTCGATCTCTTCGGCCGTGGCTTCACGCTGCTGCGTTTCGGCAGCGAAGGCAGCGAGGCACTGATCGCCGCCGCGCGCGAAGCCGAGATGCCATTAAATGTTGCGGATATCGCCAATGAGGTGCTCGCGCGGCTCTATGAGCGGCGCTTCGTACTGGTGCGGCCCGACGGACATGTCGCCTGGCGGGGCGATTCCGCGCCCGCACAAGCGCGCGCTATCATCGATCGCATCCGCGGCGCATGATTGCGCCGCTCCTGTAGCCGGCCTCTTGTGCCGGTCCGCCGTCACCGGCATACTGGATCGTCGGACGAACTCGTCCGACGGGTCGGGGTGTCGGGGGAGGAGACCGCATGGCCTACATCATGTCACGCCGCGCCGCGCTAGCCGGGCTGGCAGGCTCGCTCGCCGTTTTGCGCGCGGTCCCGGCACGTGCCGCCACGAAACTGCGTGTCGGCAAGGCGGTCGCCGAGAATTGGGGCAATGTGCCGCTCGATATCGGCATGCAATTCGGGATTTTCGAGAAGCACGGGATCGAGGTCGAAGAGTTGATCTTCGCCGGCGGGGCGAAGCTCGCGCAGGCGGTGACGGCGGGCGAGGTCGATATCGCGCTGAGCGGCGGGCCCGACATGGCCTATCTCGCCAAAGGCGCGCCGGAGATCGCGGTCGGCACAATCGCCGATACCGCAGCTTTCATGGGCATCAGCGTCGGCAGCAAATCGACCGCGCGCAGCATCGACGATCTCAAAGGCAAGAAGATCGGCGTGACCTCGCAGGGCTCGACGACTTATTGGCTGGTCTATCAGCTCAATCGCGCGAAGGGCTGGACCGGCGACGATGCGGCGAAGCCGATCGTGATCGGCGGCTCGCCGGCAGCGGGTTTCGCCGGGCTCAAGACCGGCGATATCGACGCGGATGTCGGCGGCACCTCGACCGGTTATCAGCTTGAAGAACGCGGCGACGGCCGCCTGCTCATCGATTGCTCGGAATATGTGCCGCCGATTGCGCTCTATCTGATCTTTGCCAGCACGGCGTTGGTGAAGCAGAATCCGGAGGCGGTGCGCGGCTTCCTCAAGGGGTGGTATGATTCCATCGCCTTTATGAAGAGCCACAAGGCCGAAAGCGTGCCGATTGCCGCCAAGGTGATGGGCTATACGCCGGGAGTTGCGCAACGCATGTATGATACGCTGATGGCGAAATTCTCGACGGACGGAAAGTTCAATCCGCAGGCCTTCGAGACGCTGCGCGAAACTTTCATCGATATGAAGACGCTCGATCCGAATTCGGTCGACATGTCGAAATTCTATACGACCGAATTCCTACCCCAGACGTGACCGGCGCGATGGAACGTCCCGTTCTCCCTTACGCGAATATCGACACAAAGCCGTTTTGGGATGGGTGTCTCGAAGGGCAATTGTTGCTGCAACGCTGCAGCGCTTGCGGCACGTGGCGCCATCCGCCGAGCCCGATCTGCCCTGCATGCCTCGGCGATGCGCATGAATGGGTGCGGTCGCGCGGCCGTGGCTCGGTCTATACCTTCACGGTGGTACGCGAGGCGCGGCGCGGCTGGGAAAAGCTCGTGCCTTATGTTCTCGCTGTGATCGCGCTCGAGGAAGGGCCGCATATCCTCAGCAATGTCATCAACATCGCGCCGGAGCAGGTCGCGATCGGCATACCGGTCGAAGTGACCTTCGCCGAGCTCGACGGCTCGACCAAGCTGCCGCTGTTCCAGCCGGTCGGCGACAGGATTCGGGCATGAGCAACATCAGCGGCCGCTACGCGATCGTCGGTGTCGGCGAGTCCGATATCGGCCGGCGTCTCGGCCGCTCGGGCATGGCACTACAGCTCGAAGCCGCGAAACGCGCTATCGCCGACGCCGGGCTCGACAAGCACGCGATCGACGGTCTGATCACGCGGCCGAGCCATGCCGAGCCGGCGTTCAACTATTCCGCGGTGCTCGCGGGGCGAATGGGCGTCGCACCGCGCTATTTCACCGATATCGCGCTGAGCGGCGCGGCGACCGCGGCGATGGTGCTCGACGCCGTCGCGGCGATCGAGGCGGGGCTGTGCACGACGGTTCTCATCGTCAGCGGCGATGCGCAAACCGCGCGCGGCGGGCCGCGCCGCGGCGGCGCGGTGAATTGGACTGACGATTTCGAGAAGCCTTTCGGCATGCTGAGCGCGCCCGAAAGCTATGCGCTCGCGGCGCGCCGGCACATGTACGAATTTGGCACGACCAGCGAGCAATTCGGCGCGGTCGCGGTCGCTTGCCGCAAGCACGCGTCGCTCAACCCCAAGGCTGTATTCCGTACACCGATCACGCTCGCCGAGCATCAGGCCTCGCGCTTCGTCGCCGAGCCATTCCGCTTGCTTGATTGCTGTCCGGTGACGGATGGCGCAGCGGCGCTGATCATCACTTCCGCCGAACGCGCGCGCGATCTCGCGCAGAAGCCGGTCTATCTCCTGGGTTTCGGTCAGGGTTTCACCCATTCCGATCTGCCCTGGGCCGCGACGATGACGACGACGGCGGCAAAAGCCGCGGCCGAGCGCGCCTATGCGATGGCGAAGCTCGGGCCGAAGGATATCGATGTCGCCGAGCTCTATGACTGCTTCACTTATGTGCCGCTGGTGACGCTCGAGGATTACGGCTTCTGCGCCAAGGGCGAGGGAGGCGCGTTCGTCGAAGGCGGCCGCATCGAGCTCGGTGGCGCGCTGCCGGTCAATACCGGCGGCGGGCTCTTGTCGCATGGGCATGCGAGCGGCGCGCTGCTGTTGAGCGAGGCCGCGATCCAGATGCGCGGCGCCGGTGGCGCGCGCCAGGTGGCGAATGCCGAGACGGCGATCGTCAGCGGCCAGTGCGGCGTGACCGGCGTCAATGTCTGCCTGATTTTCGGCAATCATCCCAATTGAGCCAATTGAGCAAAATGCAATGACCGGCGATCGCCCGCTGCCTCTTTCCGGAATTCGGGTTCTCGATTTCGGCCATATCGTCGCCGGGCCTTTCTGCGTGCGGCTGCTCGCCGATCTCGGCGCCGATGTCATCAAGGTCGAGACGGCGACGCGCCAAGGCCGCACCGGCGCGCGCCGCGGCCAGCGTCCCGGCGGCACGAATGGCCGCACACCGCATCTCTATCATATCAATCGCAACCGCCGTTCGATCGATCTCAACCTGAAGACCGAGCGCGGCCTCGCCATCGCGCGCCGGCTCATCGACAAGGCCGACGTGCTGGTCGAGAATTTTTCCAGTGGCGTGATGGAACGGCTCGGCATCGGCTATGGCACGCTCGCCAAGGCCAATCCGGGCCTCGTCTATGCCAGCATGGCGTCCTTCGGCCAAAGCGGCCCGCGCCAGGGCTGGACAGGCATGAACGTGACCTTGCAAGCCTGTTCCGGACTGATGCTGGCGACGGGCGCCGAGAACGATCCGCCGATTGGCATCTCCAATTCTTGGAACGACTATATCGGCGGGCTGCACGCGGCCGTCGCGATCGTCGGCGCGCTGTCGAAGCGGCGCCAGACCGGCAAGGGCTGTCATCTCGACGTCTCGCAATTCGAAGCAAGCGTCGCGATGATCGGCAGCCTGCTCTTCGCGAGCGCCGTCACGCGCAGGCCGCCGGCGCGGCTCGGCGGACGCTCGAGCACCGCCGCGCCGCAGGGTTGCTATCGCTGCGCCGGCGAGGATCAATGGTGTGCGATCAGCGTGCAATCCGATGCGCAATGGCAGAAGCTGCGTGCGCTGCTCGGCCGCGATATGCGTTACGATACGCTGGCCGACCGTTTCGCGCATCACGATGCGATCGACACCGCGATCGAAGCCTGGACCGGCAAGGTCAGCCCGCAAGAGGTGGAGCGTCAGCTCGGAGAGGCGGGCGTTCCCGCCGCGTCGATGCGCCGCGCGAATGAGATCGCCGCGACCGAGGAGTGGCGGCAAGTCTTGCGGCCACTCAAAGAGCATGGCGAGTCAGGACCAAAAGTCATCGGCTTGCCGTTCACCTTCCGCGGCAGCGCGCCGCGCGAAGCGACCGAAGCGCCGCGCATGGGCGCGAGCGGGAACGAGGCGCTGCGCGACTGGCTCGGCCTTGATGAGCCGGCGATTGCTGAACTCATGCGCGAGGAGGCCGTCTGATGGCACGCATCCTCGATCTCACCAGCCTGATGGGTGCTTACGGTACGCGGCTGCTGGCCGAGCTCGGCCACGATGTGCTGCGCATCGAAAGCCTAAAAGGCGATAGCGTTCGCCAGGAAGCGCCGGTTCTCGGTGGCGCGCCGAGCCCCGAAGCGGGTGCATTCCATCAATTCCTCAACGCCGGCAAGCGTAGCGCCGCGATCGATCTGGCGACGGAAGGCGGCCGGAAATTGCTGCTGGCGCTCATTGCTAAGGCCGATGCCGCGGTGGTGAGCTTGCCGCTGCCGCTTGCTGAAGAGAAGCTGCTCGCGGCCAATCCCGATCTCGTGCTGGCGCGGCTCGATGACGGACCGCCCGAGCTTTGCGCTTATGCGAGCGCCGGTCTGCTGGCGATCACCGGCGAGCCCGACGGAAAGCCGACGATGCTCGGCGGCCACGTACCTTGCGCGGCAGTCGGTGTGCATGTTGCGCTGGCGACAGCGGCGGCGCTCTTCGGCAAAGAAGCGAGCGGCAAGGGGCAGGTCGTCGACGTCTCGGCGCCGCAATGTCTCGCGTCGCTGGCCGAGCAGGTCTGGGTCGAATACAGCGCCTCGGGCGAGATGATGGAGCGCTTGGGCTCGCGCGGCGGTATCACCGCTGTCGCTGGCGCGCTGCCTTGCGCCGACGGGCATTGGATGATCAGCGTGCCGCCCGATCCGCGCGGCTGGGCGAATTTTGTACAACTCGTGCCCCATCCTGCCTTCAAGGATGACGGCTCGCTCGCCGACGAGGCGATGCGTCGCGAGCGCAAGCAGGAGATTCTCGATTGCATCGCGGAATGGTCGCGGCAGCAAAAGAAGAACGAGATCGTCGAGCAGGCGCAGAGCCTGCATATCCCGGCCGCCGCGGTCACCAATCCGCTCGAGCTGATCGATGATCCGCAACTTCTGGCACGCGGCTTCCTGAAGCCGATCGACCATCCGGATTTCGGCAGGATCAATTTCCCGGTCGGCGCGCTCGCCAGCATGTTTCAGCAAGCGATGAGCATCGCGCCGACGCTCGGCGAAAGCACGGCGCTGATCCTCGATGAACTCGGCTATTCGGTGAGCGAGATCCATCGTCTCAAGGATGAAGGCACCGTCGCGTGAGCGAGCAAGCGACCGTTTCGCTCGATGAGCTGCAGACCTGGGTCGGCCGCGAGCATGCGTTCGCGGGCGTCGATGCGGTGACGCGCAACGACATTCGCCGCAAGCTCGAAGTCTATTGCTTCGATTGCCCGCTGCATTACGACGACGCGGTCGCGCGCGCGCATGGCTACCGCGGCGTGGTCGCGCCGGTGGCGCTGACGCCGCTCTGGGCGATGCCGGCCTATTGGAGTCCCGGCGAGCCGGTGTTGTGGCAGCCGGGCCTGCGCGAGCAGGCGGGCGGTATCCGCACCGACGTGCCGGTGCCGGCGGCATTCCAAGGCGGCGTTAATACAGCGACGTGGTGGGAATATTTCGAGCCGGTCTATCCGGGCGACGAGTTGTACGGCAATTGGCGCCTCGTCGAGATCAAGCCGCGCGAGACCAAGCTCGGCAACGGTATCTTCATCACGGTCGAAGCCTCGATCTTCAAACGATCGGGCGAGTTGGTCGCGAAGAACAGCAACACCCATTACCGCTTCACCCCGAAATCGGCCGAGGCGCGGAAGGAAAAGCCGCTCGAGCCGCCGCCCGAGGAAAGCGCGGATGGCAGCAATGCCGTGCAAGCGACGCCGGCGGCCTTCGATTGGAGCCGGCAATTGCGTTTCGGCGAGGTCGCGGTGGGGGATGCCGTGCCGCCTTTCGCGCTGTGGCTCAGCTATCAGCGCGTCGTGATGAGCGTCGCGGTCGATCGCATGTTCTCGGGCCTGCATCATAATCGCGAGCGTGCGCGCTGGCGCGGCTTCCGCGACGTGATCTTCAACACGCGCGGCTACGAGATGACGTTCGAGGTGATGCTGCGCCGCTGGATCGGGCTCGACGGCCGGATCACGAAGCTTGGTCCGTTCCGCATGACCGGCAGCTCCTACCCGAGCGACGTCGTTACCGTCAGCGGACGTGTCACGGGGAAGAGCGAGGACGCGCGCCGCGTTCAAGTCGAGTTGCTGGCCGCGAATGATCGCGGGGAAGCCGGGCGAGGCGAGGCCGAAGTCTCGCTGCCGGCCTAAAGAGAGTGGAGGAAAGGCCCATGACCGAAACCGCGCTGTTGTCGCCGAACGGCCAGCAGGAGACGCAAGGCAAGGGCCCGGCGACGCGGCTTTTCCTTGCGACGGTCAACGGCGTCCTGCGGCTCGAGCGTCAGGACGGCGTCTGGGCGGTGACCGGCGAGGGCCTTGCCGGCAAGCACGCGAGCTCGCTGCTGATCGAAGAAGGCTCGGGCAAGCTTTTCGCAGGTGCGCATGGCGAAGAGGGCGTGTGGGTCAGCGATGACGGCACGGGCGCTTCCTGGCGTTCGGCGGCGAGGAATATCGAGAATCGCAACATCTATTCGCTGGCGTCACGACGCGATGGCAATCGTGCCGTGCTCTTTGCCGGTGCGGAGCCGGCCTCGATCTATCGCAGCGATGATCTTGGCGAGAGATGGCGCGCGCTGCCGGCGCTACGCGGCGTGCCGGGTACGGATAAATGGCATTTCCCGCCGCCGCCGCATATCGCGCATGTGAAATCGATTACCATTCATCCGGCACGGCCGGCGACGCTCTTTGCCTGTATCGAGCAAGGCGCGCTGCTCACCTCCGAGGATGATGGCGAAACCTGGCACGAGCTCGACGATTATTCGAAGCCCGACGATCCGACCTATCGCGACACGCATCACATCGTGCTGCATTCGAAACATCCCGAGATCGCGTATCTGGCGACTGGGGTCGGCATGTATCGCAGCGACAATGGCGGCCGCAATTGGCGCGCGCTGACGCAGCGCGGCAGTCGGCTTGGCTATCCCGATTTTGTGTTCATCGACCCGGGTAATCCGGAACATCTCGTCGTTTCCGGCGCGGAGACCAGCCCGAAAGAATGGCCGGGCAACGGCACGGCGAATTCGGCGGTGCTGAAAAGCGTCGATGGCGGCAAGACTTGGCGTGAGCTCCGCGATGGCTTGCCCACGCTCATAGATGGCAGTATCGAGGCCATGTCGCGGCATTCCTGGCCGGGCGGCGCGACCTTGTTCTTCGCCACGTCCAAAGGCGAGATCTTCGCCAGCGACGATGGCGGCGAGCACTGGATTCGGATCGCGCAGGGCCTCGCTTCCGTGTCCAAGAGCGTGCATTATCGGGCTTTCCTGCCGGGTGCGCGCGAACGCGGGCGACGCGCCTACGGTTGATGGGCCGCGTTAGTAAGGAAGGCTGAATATGGCTGAATTCGAGCGCACGCGGACCCGCGAACGGGAAGCGCCGTCGCAGAACAATTACGAGATTGCGATCCAGACCCAGCGCGAACGAGCAGAGCGCAACGCAACCGGTCGGATCGTCGCCAAGCTCGAAGACTGCCCGCAGATGCTCACGCGTCAGGGCCGGTTGCGCTATTACCTCGGCCACACGATAAAAGATACGCCGCTCCAGGATTGGATCGTCTTCACGCACGAAATCCGCACGGTTTCGGGCAAACACCGACACCAAGGCGGGCTCATCATCTATGTGATCGAAGGCAAGGGTTATTCGGTCGTCGATGGCGAGCGTTGCGATTGGGAGAAGGGCGATCTTGTGTTGCTGCCGATGCGTCCACCAGGTGTCGAGCACCAGCATTTCAACACCGATCCGGATAAGCCGTCGGTATGGATGGCCTTCATCCATCTTGGCATTCAGGACTATGTCGCGTCGGAGATGACGCAAACCGAAGTGTCGCCGGAATACAAGA
>DATMZZ010000349.1:0-5998 GCA_035573175.1 Allostellaceae bacterium | reverse complement strand
TGGCCGAGGCCGGGACGATAGGTCTTCTCGTCGAGGAATTGCTTCATGCCCTGCGGCCGGCCTTTCTCGGGATCGGTCAAGCGAAGCTGGTCGAGCTTCGCCATCAAATAATCCTCCGATGCATCCCAGGACATCTCTTCCTGCTTGCGCCAAGCGTTCTTGATCGCGCGCACCGCCGCGCGGTTCTTGGCGAGCAGCTTCACCGCCAGCTCGCGTGTCTTCGCCTTGAGCTCGGCGCGCGGCACGGCGAATTTCACCAGACCCATCGCCGCAGCTTCCTTGCCGTTGAAGGTGTCGCCGGTCAGTGCGTAGTAGAGTCCGTCGGTGTCGCGCATCTTCGAGGCGATCGAGCGCAGCACATTGCCGGCCGGGATGATACCCCAATTCACCTCTGACAAACCGAAGGTCGCCTCCTCGGCAGCGATGGCGATGTCGCAGGAGATCATCGGGTTGAAGCCGCCACCGAAGCACCAGCCATTGACCATCGCGATGGTCGGCTTCGGGAAGTATTTGAGGCGCTGCATCTGCCAGAGCTGCGCCTGGCGCGCGATCTGACCCCATTCCTCCGGCGACTTCACATCGGATTCGCGGAAAAATTCCTTGAGGTCCATGCCGGCCGTGAAAGCATCGCCCGCGCCGCTCAGTACCAGCACGCCGCAGCGCTCATCGATCTCCAGCGCCTCCAGCACCTCGGTCATCTCTTTGTTGAGGGTCGGGCTCATCGCGTTGCGCTTTTCCGGCCGGTTGAGCGTGACCCAGGCGATGCCCTGGTCGAACTCCACCAATACCGTGTTGCCGCCGAGCTGCTCTGCCATTTGTACCTCTCTATTGCGTCACCCGCGGACTCGTTCCGCGGGCTATTGCGCCTTCAGCCCGAGCAGATTGGCGATGAGGTTGCGCTGCATCTGCGAGCTGCCGGCCGCCACCGTCGCGATACGCGCGTCGCGATAGTGGCGCTCCATATCGAATTCCTTGTTGTAGCCATAGCCGCCGAAAATTTGCATGCCCTGATTGGCGACCTGAGCATAGACCTCGGAGGCTTTGAGCTTGGCCATGGTGATGTCGCGCAGCGCATCCTGGCCCTGATCGAGCATCGAAGCACAGCGATAGATCAGTGCCCGCGCCGCTTCCACCTCGGTCATCATATCGGCGAGCATATGAGCGATCGCCTGGAAGGTGCCGATCGGCCGCCCGAATTGCTTGCGCTCCTTGGCATAGGCGAGCGCCATCTCGACGCAGCCCAGCGCCGAGCCGCAATCTGCCGCCGCCGCGACGACGCGCTCGGCCTGCAAACCGGAGAGGATGCAGTCCCAGCCCTTATTCTCGCCGCCGATCAGGCGATCGGCCGGCACGCGCACGTCTTTAAGGAATATCTCGTAGGTGCCGGTGCAATAGCGGCCGAGCATGTCGAGCTTCCGGAGTTCCAGGCCGGGCGTGTCGTTATCGATGAGGAACAGCGACAGGCCTTGGCGGTAATGCGCCTTCGGGTCCGTGCGCACATACATATTGATCACGTTGCCCTTGGCGCCAGCGCCGGTCGCCCAGAGCTTCTGGCCGTTGATCACATAGCGATCGCCGTCGCGCACCGCAGTGGTGCGGATCGCGCCGACATCGGAGCCGGCATCGGGCTCCGACATCGAGATCGACATCTTGATCTCGCCCTTCAAGAGCTTCGGCAGCCAGTGCTGTTTCTGCTCTTCCGAGCCTTTGCGCTGGACGTTGAGACCGCAGAAGGTGCTGCCGCCGATCATCATCGAGAGATCCGCGCTGACCCGCGCGATCTCTTCCATGATGATGCAGCTATCGACCGTGCTACCGCCGAGCCCGCCATAGGCTTCGGCAAAAGGCATGGCGATCAGCCCCGCCTCGACCCAGGCGTCGTAAAGCTCGTACGGATATTTCTTCTCGCGATCGATCTGCCGCATCACCGCCGGCGGGCAGTGCTTCGCCATGAGCTTCTGCACGCTATCGCGCAGCAGCACCTGCTCTTCGGTGAAGCGGCAATCCATTGCGCTATCCCTCGCCGCGACCAGGCGCGGCGCCCTATTGCACCTTATGCCCCATCAGATTGGCGATGAGGTTGCGCTGAATCTGCGACGAGCCGGCGGCGACGGTCGCGACGCGCGCGTCGCGGTAGTGCCGCTCCATGTCGAATTCCTTGTTGTAGCCGTAGCCGCCGAGCACCTGCATGCCCATATTGGCGACCTTGGCATAAGTCTCGCCGCAATAGAGCTTGGCCATGGTGATCTCTTTGAGCGCGTTCTGGCCCGACGCGACCATCCAGGCAGCGCGCCACATCAGCGAGCGCGCCGCTTCGACCTCGGTCTCCATATCGGCGAGCATATGCGCGATCGCCTGGAAGGTGCCGATCGGCTTGCCGAATTGCTTGCGCTCCTTCGCATAGGACGAAGCGAGATCGACCACCGCGCGCGCACCGCCGCAGGAGCCGGCAGCCGAGACGACGCGCTCGACCTGCAGGCCCGAGAGCACGAAGTCGAAGCCCTTGTTGAGCCCCGCCTCGCCGCCGACCAGCCGGTCGGCCGGGATGCGCACATCCTTCAGGAACATCTCGTAGGTGCCGGTGCAACGGCGGCCAAGCATGTCGAGCTTGCGCAGCTCGATGCCGGGCGTGTCCTTATCGACGAGGAACAGGGACATGCCCTGTCGGTAATGCAACTTGGTGTCGGTCTTCACGTAAAGATTGATGACGTTATTCTTGGCTGCCGCGCCGGTCGCCCAGAGCTTCTGGCCGTTGATCACCCATTCATTGCCGTCGAGCACCGCCGTCGTGCGCATCGCGCCGATATCGGAGCCGGCATCGGGCTCGGACATCGAGATCGACATGCGGATCTCGCCCGAGAGCAGCTTCGGCAGCCAATATTGCTTCTGCTCCTCGGTCGCTTTACGCACGAGGTTGAGGCCGCAGAACATGCTGCCGCCCAACGCCATCGAGAGATCGGTGCTGCTATAGGCGATCTCCTCGGTAACGATCGCAAGGTCGATCGCATTGCCGCCAAGCCCGCCGTATTTCTCGGGGAACGGCATCGCGAGAATGCCGGCCTTGATCCATTCGTCGTAAAGCTCGTAGGGATAAGCCTGCTCGCGCTCGAGGCGACGGATATATTCCGGCGATGCGTGCTTATCCATCAGCTTGCGCACGCTGTCGCGCAGCATCTTCTGCTCTTCGGTGAAACCGAAATCCATCCGTTCTCTCCTAACCCGCGATCACGCTGAGAGCGCCCCACCTCACCCTACCCTCTCCGCCCCCCGGGGCGGAGAGGGAGGGCCCGCGTAGCGGGAGGGTGAGGTGGGGGCCTGCACGATCGTCCCTATGTCTTACCTAAATTGCGCCGTTGCGGCGGAATGATTCGATATCGGACGCGCTATAGCCGAACTCGGCGAGGATCTCGTCGGCTTGCTCGGCATATTCCGGCGCGCCCGTCACCATCGTTGTCTTGGTGCGGCTCAAATTGACCGGCTGGCCGATCAGCGTGATGTCGCCCAGCGCGCGCGACGGCACTTTCTTGGCGATGCCAAGATGCTTCACCTGCGGATCGTTGAAGGCTTGGTCGATGCCATAGACCGGCCCGCAGGGAATGCCGCCGACATTCATCTTCTCGACGATGGTCGCCGTATCTTCTTTCGATGTGATCTCGTTGATCGCGGCGTTGATCGTCTCGCGATGCTTGCGACGCTCGCGCGGATTCGCCCAATCGGGATTCTCGCCCCATTCCGGCCGGCCGATCGCTTTGCAGAAGCGTTTCCACATCGGCGGCGTCGGCGCAATGTTGACGTAGCCATCGCGCGTCTTGAACGCGCCGGTCGGAACGCCGGTCGGATGGTTGTTGCCCGCCTGCTTCGCGACCTCGCCTTTCATCAGATAGCGCGCGCCTTGGAAATCGAGGAAGAAGAGCAACGCTTCGAGCAGCGAGGTCTGCACCCATTGCCCCTCGCCCGAGCGCTCGCGCTCATGCAGCGCCGTCAGGATGCCGACGGCGGCGCACATACCGGCAGCGACGTCGCCGACCGCAATGCCGACACGCATCGGGCCGCGGCCCTCCTCGCCAGTCACGGACATCAGGCCCGACATGCCCTGCGCGATCTGATCGACGCCGGGGCGATCCTTATAGGGCCCGTCCTGGCCGAAGCCCGAGATCGAGGCGAGGATGATGCGCTTGTTGATCGCCTTCAGTGATTCGTAATCGATGCCGAGGCGGTTCTTCACATCGGGACGGTAATTCTCGACCACGATATCCGCCTTCGCGACCATCTTCTTGAAGATCGCGTTGCCATCGGGATTTTTGAGATCGAGCGCCATCGCGCGCTTGTTGCGATGGAGGTTCTGGAAATCGGGATCGTGACGCGCCGAGAAATCCGACGGGCCGCCGCCATCGCTGCCGCCTTCCTCGCGCGCGTCGATCTTGATGACATTGGCGCCCCAATCGGCGAATTGGCGCACACAGGTCGGACCCGAGCGTACCCGCGTCAGATCGAGAACCAAGAGATCGCTCAGCGCGGATGAGGCAGGACGAAAGGACATTCCTTAGACTCCCAAAACTTTGATCGTCATCCCGCGAAAGCGGGGTCCAGTACACCAACGAAGACGAGGTTACGCCGCCCTGGATGCCCGCCTTCGCGGGCATGACGGGTCGTGTTTCATCGTCTCTTCGCTTCGACCGCGCCGACGAATTCCCCGACCATGCGATTGACGCGGTCGGGTTCCTCGATGTTCACGCCGTGGCCGGTGTTCGGCAGGATTTCGAGCCGCGCGCCGGGCAAGGTCTCGGCCAGGAAATGGCTCGGCTTCTCGCAGCCCTGATCGATGCCGCCGAGCACGACCAGCGCCGGCACACGCAGCGCGGCGATCTTGTCCTTATGCGCGTAAAGCGGCGGGCGGCGCTTCTGCACGCCGCGCATCGTGTTGGTGAGGCCCTGCACCGAGAAACGTTCGAGATCGGCGAGGAATTTCTGATATTCGGCCGGGCTCTTGTCTTTCAGCTTCTGGCGCGCCAGCGAGGCGGTGAAGTTCTGGCGGATCTGATCCATGCCGTTCTTTTCGACCCGCGCCGCCATCGCTTCCATATTGGCGACGTATTCGTCGGGCTTGGCGTCGGACCCGCTGCCGATACTGCACAGGATCGCCGAGCGCACGCGGTTGGGATGCGCGATGGCGAATTGCAGGGCCGCCGCCGAGCCCATCGACACGCCCATCACATGGGCATCCTTTTCGCCGGCGGCATCGAGCACCGTGCCGATATCTTCGGCGGCAATATCCTGCGAATAGGAATCGACGGCGCTCGGCACGTCGGAGGGCGGATAGCCGCGCGCGTTGAAGGTGATGCAGCGATAGCTGCCTTTCAGCGCGGCGACCTGCAGGTCGAAGGAATGGCAGGTGCCGGCGAGCTCATGCACGAAGATGATCGCTGGGCCGCTGCCATGGCTCTCATAGTAAAGGCTGGTGCCATCGGCGGCTTTAGCTTGCGGCATGGCGGGCCTCAGGCGTTCGCGCTGCGATTGGCGATACCGGCATCAATGGTGACAACGGTGCCGCTGATGTAGTTCGAGAGCGGAGAGGCAAGGAACACGACCATCGGCGCCACCTCCTCGACCGTCGCCGGCCGGCCGTAAGGCATGTGTTTGAAGGCCTCCATGTAGCGGTTCTCGTCGCCGAGCTCGCGTTTGGCGCGGGTCCGGCCGAGAAATTCGATGCGGTCGGTCATCACCGGTCCCGGATTGACCGCGAGCACACGCACGCCGTAATCGGGGCTGCGCCCGCCCATGGCGCGCGCGAACGCCATTAGCGACGCATTGCCCGCCGCGCCGGCGATATAGCCGAACTCCAGCTTCTCGCCGCCGAGGCCGCAGATGCAGATGATGACGCCGCTCTTGCGCTCGGCCATGTTCTTGAAATAGGCGCGCGTCAGATTGACATAGCCGAAGACTTTGAGATCCCAGCCGGCGCGCCAGGATTTGTCGTCGACCTCGAAGATCGTGCCGC
>DATMZZ010000348.1:0-3299 GCA_035573175.1 Allostellaceae bacterium | reverse complement strand
ATGCCGAATTTCGCGCCGATATAGCCGGCCATCTGCTGGCCGGGCCCGCCGGCGCGCGGATCGTAAGCGACGATCTTGCCCTTGAATTGCGGCTCCATCAGCTGCTTCCAGCTCGTCAGCGGCGGTTTCACCGCTTCCGGGTTGTAGAACGGGATCGCTTGCACGGTGGCTTGCGTGCGCAGCATGTATTTCTGGGTGTTGTCGACCCAGGTGATCTTATTGTCCTTCCAATTCTTCGGATCGGCGGTGCCGGGCAGCAGCAGCTTCGCCTTCTCGTCCTCGAAGAGGCCTTCCTTGACGAGAGGAAGCTCGGCGGTGCCGGTAAACATGAAATCGACGGTGACATTGCCCGAGCGCACCTCGCGCGCGACGCGGCTCTGATTGACCGCAGCGACGCCGCCGAGATAGTCGACCTGGATGCCCGTATCCTTGTGGAAGGCTTCAGCCACCGGCACGGCCAGCTCGGAGGGGCCGACAACGGCAACGTGGCCTTCCTTCTTGGCATCGGCAAGAATCTTCGCCCATTCCGGCGGCGCACCGGCCTGCCAATCACCTTCCGCGAACGCCGCCGAACCCCACGCCAGCGCGACGGCCGCGACGGCACCAAAAAGAAAAAACCGAGAAAGACCCTGTTTCATCACTCCCTGTCCTTTGATCCCTGTTCTGTTTATTTGCTTAAGTTGCTGTTAGCTGGCCGTTCTGAGTCGCGGCCATAGACGATAGGCGTTCTCGCATTCGATCGCACGGAGCTCGGCATCGCCGAAACCGCAGTCGCGCAGCGACTTCGCGTCATGCGCGGCGTTGCCAAATGGGAAATCGGTGCCGAACATGAGTTGCGAGATCGCGATCAGCTCACGGAACGAGCCCATCGCGTAGCGGTTCGACGTGTTCGCCGTGTCGTAATAGAATTTGTTGAGCATCGCGGCGAAACCGTCGGGCATATTGGCTTTGAGCTCGGGGCTCAACCGGCCGGAATGCCGAATGAAGCGGAAGGCCGAGTAAGGCAGGCTGCCGCCGGCATGCGAGAAGATGACACGCATCTTCGGATAGCGCGCCGCCGCGCCGCCATAGATCATCTTGGCGATCGCGCGTGACGTGTCGGCGCCGTATTCGATCACCGAATCATTGAGTTCCGGCAGCAGATCGCGGCAGCAATTCGGCGCGACCGGATGCGTATAGAGGATCGTGCCGCGGCGATTCAGCTCTTCGAAGACCGGCGCGTAATGCGGATCGCCGAGCCATTTGTCGCCGATATTGGTCATCAGCGCGATGCCATCGGCCTTCAGCGTATCGAGCGCGTATTCGATTTCCTTGAGGCTGCCGTCGATGTCGAGGATCGGCAGTGCCGCGAAAATCCCGAAGCGGCCGGGATGATCGGCCGCCATCTGCGCCATGAACTCGTTCCAGCCGCGCGCCATCGCGCGCGCCTCCTGGTTGTTGCCCGGAAAGATTTGCACGGAATGCGGCAGCGAGAGCAGCGTCGTCGCGACGCCGCCGCGATCCATGTCCTCGAGCGACTTGGCAACGCTCCAATTCTGCTGCTGCGCGTATTGCTTGTCGCGCTCGAAGCGCGATGCAAGATAAGTCGGCGGCGACGGATGATGATGAACATCGATACGGAACGCCTGTGCCATCGTCTCACGCTTCGCCGGTGGTTTCTCCCCGAAACCACTCTAGCATTTCGTCCGACGATCGCAACGCTTCTCGCCCCCCACTCATCGTCCAAGGCGCGCCGCTATTCCTTGCGCTGCTCTTCGATGGTGAGCGCTTCGAGCGCGTGGGCAAGAGTCGGTGTCACCGCATGCGTATAGCCGGCGTCGCGCAAGGCGAGACGCTTCGCTTCATGACAAAGCTGTCGCAGCCGCGCGCCGGAGAAACCTTCGGTGCGCGCGGCGAGTGTCTCGACGATCGGCTCGATCGCAGGATTCGCTTTGCCGCGGCTGCCGAGATGGATGCGCAGGATCGAGCGACGATCATTCGCATCCGGCAGCGGCACATGAATATGCATGCCGAAGCGGCCAGGCCTGAGGATCGACGGATCGACGAGATCGATACGGTTCGTCGCGCCGATGACGATGACGCGCGCGAGCTGCTCGACGCCGTCGAGCTCGGCGAGCAATTGATTGACGACGCGCTCCGTGGTCATCGAGCCGTCATGCGCGCCGCGCACGGGCGTGATCGAATCGAGCTGGTCGAAGAAGATCAGCGTCGGCGCGACCTGACGCGCGATGCGGAAGATCTGCCGCACGCCCTCTTCGGATTCGCCGAGCCATTTCGAGAAAATCTCGGGCCCGTCGACCGCGATGAAATTGACGCCGCATTCGTTGGCGAGCGCTTTCGCGAGCAGCGTCTTGCCGGTGCCCGGCGGGCCATAGAGCAGCGCGCCCACATGCGTCGCGAGCCCCATCTCCTGCAGCACCTGCGGATTGTGGAGCGGCTGCTCCATCATCTCCTTGAGGCGCTCTTTCACCGCATCGAGGCCGCCGATGTCTTCCCATTTGACATCGGGCACGCTGATCAGCGTCTCGCGCATCGCCGACGGCCGCACCTGCGCCAGCGCGTTGTCGAAATCCTGGCGTTCGACATAAAGATTGGTCATGTCGATGCGGAACGCGGCTTTCGGGTCCTCGAGATTGAGCGTCGAGCGGCGCAGCGCCTCGAGACCGGCGTTGCGGCAAAGCTCCATCAGATCGGCGCCCACGAAACCATGCGTGCGCTTGGCGACATCCATGAGCGCATCCTGCGCGTCCTCGGTCAGCGGCATTTCGCGCGTCTGAATCTCGAGGATTTCGTGGCGGCCCTCCACATCGGGCGGACCGACGAAAATCTCGCGATCGAAGCGGCCCGGCCGGCGGAACGCCGTGTCGACAGAATCGACGCGGTTGGTCGTGCCGATGACGATGACGGAATCGACACGCGTCAAACCGTCCATCAGCGAGAGCAGCTGCGTCACCGCGCGAATGTCGGAATGCGCGCCGGTCTCGCCGCGTTTCGGCGCCAGCGCGTCGAGCTCGTCGATGAAGACGATCGACGGCGCGTGATGCGCCGCTTCGCCGAAGATGCGGCGCAGATTGCCTTCGGTCTCGCCGGCATAGGTGCCGATGATGTCGGGACCGTTGATGTAATAGAACCGCGCCTCGACCTCATTGGCCACGGCGCGCGCGAGATGCGTCTTGCCCGAGCCCGGCGGCCCATAAAGGATGATGCCGCGCGGCGGGTTGATGCCGAGCTGGCGATAGACATGCGGGAATTTCAGCGGCAGCTGGACGAGCTCGCGCACCAGCTTGATCTGCCGGCCG
>DATMZZ010000347.1:0-2671 GCA_035573175.1 Allostellaceae bacterium | reverse complement strand
CATCGCCATCGATTTCTTCAAGCGTCCGATCGGCCCACGCTACGAGGCCGTGCTCGAGGCGATCGGCGGTGCCCTGATCCTCGGGATGATGGTGATCCTCACCTTGCGCTTCGCCGCTTATGCCGAGCGGGTGATGCTGCGCCACGATGTCACCACGATCATCTCGCTTCCGATCGCGCCGTTCTGGTGGGCGGTGACCGTGATGCTTGGCGTCTGCGCCGTGCTGCAGGTCGTGATCTTCCTCAATCAGCTCGCGAAGGCGCTCGACAGCGATAGCGCCGCCGGCTCGTGGCTGCGCGGCGCGGCGGTCGTGCTGCCGAGCCTGCTCGCGACCGCGCTGCTATACGACGTGATCCTGCAATGGGGCCACGCTTTCGCCCCGGTCACCCTCGCGATGCTCGCCTTCGGCGCGATGTGGGTGCCGATCGCGATCATGATCCCGGTCGGCATCGCCATGGCTTGCGCCGGGCTCGCGGGCGGCAGCGTTCTCGTTGGCTTCAACCCGACGATGAACACCATCGTGCTGCAATCGGCCGGCTATCTCTCGAGCCTCAACCTCGTCGTGCTGCCGCTTTTTTTGATGAAGGGCAGCTTTGCGACAGCGGCCGGGCTTTCGACCGATGCCTATCGCTTGGCGCATGCACTTTTCGCGCGGCGCCGCGGCGGCCTTGCTATCGCGACGATCGGAAGCTGCGCCGCTTTCGGCGCTGTCACCGGCTCCTCGCTGGCGACCGCCGCGACCATCGGCACCATCGCGGTGCCCGAGATGCGAAACCGGGGCTACTCGCCGCAGCTCGCGACCGGCTGCGTTGCCGCGGGCGGCACGCTCGGCTCGCTGATCCCGCCTTCGGGCATCATGGTGCTCTACGCCGTGCTGACCGAGACCTCGATCAACAAGATTTTCGTCGCTGCCGTTTTTCCGGCGCTGCTCGCGGCGCTTCTCTACATCTTCACGATCTCGGTCTATGTGCGCGTCCAGCCGAGCGCGGCGGGACCGGTCGAGCGCGCGCCGATGCGCGAGGTCATTGCCGCGATCCTCAATAGCTGGGGCGTCGTCGTGCTTTTCGGCTCGGTGATCGGCGGCATTTATGCCGGCATTTTCACAGCGACCGAGGCGGGAGCGGTCGGCGGCGGCTTTGCGTTCCTCTTCGCCCTGGCGCGCGGCCGGCTCAATGGCGACGCGTTCTGGCGCGTGATGGGCGATGTCGCGCGCAATACCGCGCTGATCTACATGCTGCTCTTCGGCGCTGTCGCCTTTTCCTTCTTCATTGGCGTGACCCAGCTACCGCAAGCGCTCGTCACCTTCATCCAGGCGCGGCAACTCGCGCCGCTGGTCGTGGTCTTCCTGCTGCTGATCATCTATCTGCTGCTCGGCTTCTTCATGGATCCGATCACGACGCTCTTCATCACCGTGCCGGTGGTGATGCCGCTGATCGAGAGCCTCGGCTACGACCCGATCTGGTGGGGTATCATCACCATTGCCGCGGTCGAGGTGGGGCTGATCCATCCGCCCTTCGGCCTCAACGCTTTCATCATCAAAGGCGTCGCCGGTGACGACGTGACCATCGGCACGATCTTTCGCGGCATCGTACCGTTCCTCGCGGCGGATTTCCTGAAGCTCGCGCTGCTGGTGCTGTTCCCGATCATCACGCTCTGGCTGCCGGCGACGATGCGCTGAGGCACATCGTTTCCGCTGCCGCTATTTGCCGCGGATCTTGGCGATCAGTTCCTGCGCCTGGCGGGCCGCCGGCGTGTTCTCCTCGCTCTGCGCGTCGTAATATTTGACGCTGGGCAAACGCTGCTGTGCCGGTTCGACCTGCTGGGGCACGTCGGTGCGCCGCGTGTCCTCGCCCATTTCCTTGGCGAGCCCCGCTTCGACCGGTTTCGAGAGATACCAGTTGAGGAAGACACGCGTGGCATTCGGATGCGGGCGGTTCTTCATCACCACGATGTTCGACGCGCCGGTATTGGCATAGGCGCCGAGCTCGGGTGTGTTGCCGAGCGGGCGGATATCGAGCGGCACGCCGGCGTTGCGATAGCGGTCGAGCAGATTGGTGAGCACGGGCCCGAGCGACATGATGTATTGGCCGCGCGCCATGCGATCGACGAGGTCGGACATCTGCGAGGTGAACACGACTTGCTGCGTGATGAATTGGCGCAAGCCTTCATCGCCGAGCAGGCGCCGCATGACCGGGGCGAAGGTGCGGCCGCTGCCGCCATAAGCCGGGTCGTCCCAGATCACCTTATGCTTGAACACCGGATCGAGAAAGATCTTGGCACCCTCGGCCTTCACCTTGTCGGGCGAAAGCAGTTTCGCGTTGTAGAACGGCATTTTCAGAAAGGTACGCGAGGTGAAGACGTAGGTCGCGGCGATGTCGGCGAAGGCTGCGTCCCAGCCGCCCCAGGTTTCGGGATTCTTCACATCGGCAAAGACGAATTCATTGCGCACCGGATCGAGCATGCCGCCGTCGCGAAGCTGAAACGCATTGTCAGAGCCGGTGAACACGATATCCCAGAGATATTTCCCGGCGCTGCGCTCGACCGAGATCCGCGTGAATTGCTGGCCCGGGGTGACCGAGGTTTGCGACAGCTTGATATCGGGAAAGGCCTTCGGCCACTCCCGGGCAAGGAAATCGCGATGTGTCGAGCTCGGCGGAACGACGATGACGAT
>DATMZZ010000346.1:0-24329 GCA_035573175.1 Allostellaceae bacterium | reverse complement strand
TGAGGCGGCGCGACAACGACCGGCAACGCGGTCGAATATTTCACCTGCTTGAGCGAAAATGACGAGCGGATCGAGGCGACGCCCGGCACCCGCGTGAGGTGATTCAACAGGAAACGCTCATAAGCGCCGAGATCGGCACAGACCACCCGCAGCAGATAATCGGCGTCGCCGGTCATCAGATAGCACTCCATCACCTCGGGCCAGGTGAGGATGGCGGCCTCGAAGCGCTTCAGCGACGGCTCGATCTGCCGCTCAAGCGAAACATGGACGAAGACGCTGACCGCGAGTCCGACCGCCCCCGGATCGACGAGCGTCACATGTTTTCGGATCACGCCCTTTTCCTCGAGGGCGCGCACCCGCCGCAGGCACGGCGCCGGACTCAAACCGACGGCGTCGGCGAGCGCAACGTTGGCGATCCGGGCATCGTCCTGGAGCTGGGCGAGGATCTTGCGATCGATTGCGTCGAGAGCTAATTCGCGCAATTTCTCTTCCGAATTCGTCGCTGCCACGCAACATCCTCGCTAAATCTGGCCAAGATTGCGCCATCTTCGCAAGGACTGCTCTGCCCGGCAAGTATATACTTTGTCCATGGACACGATCGTTCGCCCGCAAACCGCAACGACCGCCACGCTCGAGGATCTCGAGCGGCGCGCGCTGTGGCTGTCGTCTTGGACGATCCATCATGCGAACCATCTGCGCGAGAGCCGCGACGGGCTGAAGGTCGGCGGTCATCAGGCGAGCTGCGCGTCCTCGGTGACGTTGCTCGCGGCGCTTTACGGTCATGTCCTTCGGCCCGAGGACCGCATCGCGGTGAAGCCGCATGCCGCGCCGGTGATGCATGCGATCATGTATCTCATGGGACTGCAAAGCCGCGAGGCGCTGGAGCGTTTCCGCGGCTTCGGCGGCGCGCAATCCTATCCGTCGCGTACCAAGGACAAGGTGCCGGTCGATTTCTCGACCGGCTCGGTCGGCCTTGGCGTCGGCATGACGCTCTTTGCCAGCATCGCGCAGGATTACCTCGCCGCGCACAAGCTACTCGACCGCGCGCCCGGCCGCATGATCGCGCTGGTGGGCGATGCCGAGCTCGATGAAGGGAATGTCTTCGAGGCGCTGCTCGAAGGCTGGAAGCACGATGTACGCAATCTCTGGTGGGTGATCGATTACAACCGCCAGAGCCTCGACGGCGTCGTCTCCGATCTCCTCTTCCAAAAGATTCAATCCTTCTTCGCAACCGTCGGCTGGAACGTGGTTCTGCTGAAATACGGCAAGCGGCTCGACGCGGCTTTCGCCGAGCCCGGCGGCGACGCGCTCCGGCAGTGGATCGATCATTGCCCGAACGATCTTTATTCCGCGCTCACCTTCGAAGGCGGCGCGGGCTTTCGCCGTGAGCTCGAAGCGACGCTAAGCGACGATACCGGCATCAAGCGCCTGCTTGCGAGCCATGACGACCCATCGCTCCATCGCCTGATGACCAATCTCGGCGGTCACGACATGGCGACCGTGGTCGAGGCTTTCGATCGCGCCAGCGTCAGCGACCAGCCGACGTGCTTCGTTGCCTACACGATCAAGGGCATGGGCCTGCCCTTTGCCGGCCACAAGGACAATCATGCCGGCCTTATGACCGAGGCGCAGATGGAGGCCTTCCGCAAAGCGCAAGGCATCGAGCCGGGCGAGGAATGGGAGAAATTCGCCGGACTCGATGCCGCGGCGGCGCGGCGGCTTCGCACTTTTGTCGATGACCTGCCGAAGAAGCTCGGCCTGCCGCGCAAATCCGCGCATGCGATGCCGCTCGCCATGCCGGCCCTTGCGGCACCTGCGAGCGATCACACGTCGACACAGGAAGGCTTCGGCCGTTTGCTGTTCGAGGTGGCGAAATCGGGCAGCGCGTTGGCACAGCGCGTGGTGACGACATCGCCCGACGTCACCGTTTCGACCAATCTTGGCGGCTGGGTCAATCAGGTCGGACTCTTCGCGCGTGCGCCCCATAGCGATGTGTTCCGCGATCGCAAGCTGCCGTCAATTCAACGTTGGGTTCACAGTCCGCAAGGGCAACACATCGAGCTCGGCATCGCCGAGAACAATCTTTTCCTCGCGCTTGCCGCGTTCGGCCTTGCCGAGCCGGTCTTCGGCGCAAGGCTGCTGCCGGTCGGCACGGTCTACGATCCCTTCATCGAGCGCGGCCTCGATGCGCTCAACTACGCCTGCTACCAGGATGCGCGCTTCCTGCTGGTCGCGACGCCCTCGGGCATCTCGCTCGCCCCCGAAGGCGGCGCGCATCAATCGATCGTCACGCCGCTCATCGGCCTGGGCCAGCCCGGGCTCACCATGTTCGAGCCGGCTTTCATCGACGAGCTGCAGGCGATCGTCGGCTGGGCCTTCGAGCACATGCAGCGCGAGGATGGCGGCTCGGTCTATCTCCGCCTCTCGACACGCGCGATCGATCAGCCGCGGCGCAAGCTCGATCCCGCACTCGCGACCCAAGGCGGCTATTGGCTGCGCGCGCCCGGTGAGCAAGCCGAACTCGCGATTGTCGCCGTCGGCGCGGTGACGCCCGAAGCGATCGACGCTGTCGCGCGGCTCGGCGCGCGGCACCCACGCATCGGGCTGATGATCGTGACATCGGCCGATCTTCTGCATCGTGGCTGGCTCGAAGCCCCGGGCGCATCGACGATCGACAAGCTGCTCCAGCCGCTCGCGCGCGATGCCGCGCTGGTCACGGTGACCGACGGCCATCCGGCGACCCTCTCCTGGCTCGGCGCCGTGCGCGGCCAGCGCATCGCGCCGCTCGGTATCGATCATTTCGGCCAATCAGGCGATATCGCCGATCTCTATGCCAGCCACGGCATCGATGCCAACGCCATTGTCGAAGCAGCCGAAGCCGCACTCAACCGCCGCTGACCGCGTCGCGGGTAATGAGACTTCTGCGGCGTGCGCCCTGAACTCGAGGTTTTACCAAACGCCCGGAATCAATCGGTATCGGACCTCGTGCGTGTAGTCGAGGTAACCGGGCAAGTCCCGCGCGAGTATTTTTTCTTCGTTCAGAATACGCGTAACGAGAATGGGGATGAGCACAGGGACCAGAACCAATGTCCACCACGATCCGAGCGCAACGGGCGTGCCAACGAAAAGAAACAAAGCGCCAAAGTACATCGGATGACGGACAAAGGCGTAGACGCCGGATGAAATGACTCTTTGTCCTTCCTCGACGCGGACGTTGGCAGCAGCGTAGGTATTCACTTTCGATACCAGGTAGAAAATATAGAAAGAGAAGACGACGAGCGCGTCGCCGACAATCGAGACTTGCCACGGCATCAACGACCAGCCGAAGCGGAAATCCAGCGGAGGCAGAACGACGAGAACGATGCACGTGACATAGAGCAAAACAATCACGATCTTCTGGGTGAATTCTTTTTCGTGAGAGATACCGGCTTCGGTGCGCCGTTTCAGCAAAGCCGGATCGTACTTTGCCAGATAGACCGTATAGGCACCGGAGCAAATAATAAACACGGCCAGAGCGGCCCATCCCTGCCAGTACCGAAACGTCCCCGCAGGAATAAAAATCAGCGCCCCCATGACAAGCGTCCCTAGAACGGAAGACCGGACGAGTTGCCTGGAGAGTGGATTCATGTTGCGCGCGCGGCGGCCTCAATCGCGGCGATATCGAATTTCACCATCTTCATCATCGCCTCCATGACGCGCTTACCCTTGGCGCGGTCCGGATCATTGATCAGGTCGAGGAGACGCTTCGGCGTGATCTGCCAGGTAATGCCCCAACGGTCGGTCAGCCAGCCGCAGGCGATCTCCTTGCCGCCGGCGGTGAGCGCGTCCCAGAGCCGATCGATCTCCGCCTGCGTATCGCATTCGATCATGATCGAGAAATTGCGACTGAGCGGATCGAATGGTCCCGCCTCGATCGCGCGATAGCGCTGATCGCCCAGCGTGAAGGCAGCGATCTTGACCGTGCCCGCCGGACCGCTCGGCGTATCGGCGGGAACGGTCGACAGGAAGTCGAGCGAGGATCCGGGTATCAGCGATATATAGAAACGCAGTGCCGCTTCCATATCCTTCTCGAACCAGAGATGCTGGCAGACCTTCATGGCGATTCTCCTACCATTCGACTAGCCGCCGCTGATGGCGGTGATGATGAGAACCGAAGCACCGGGCCGCAGCCGCGTCTCCAAAACCGAACGCTCGCCATCGACGAAAATATTCACATGCGGCCGGATGCGCGGCATCGAATCGCTGAGCCGGTCGCGCATTCCCGGCCAGCGCTGATCGAGCGCATCGAGCAGGCCGCGCACATTCGTTGCCTCCAATTCGAGCTGGCGTGGACAGCCCGGAAAGAGACGTGTCAGTGCCGGCGTCAGCGTGATCGCGACATTCGGCATGGCGATCCGGCCTCTTAGCTTACGATCAGCGTTTCGACCGAGGCGATCGGCGGGAGATGCTGCGCGAGGCAGCGCCAGCTCTCGCCTTCATCGGCACTCGCATAAACCTCGCCGCTATTGGTGCCGAAATAGATGCCAGCGGGATCGTGGCGATCCGCCGCCATCGCCTGCCGCAGTACGCCGAAGAACACATCCTTCTGCGGCAAGCCTTCGCGCAGTGCCTGCCAATGCTTGCCGCCGTCACGCGTGCGCCACACCGCGGCTTTCGCTTCGGGAACGTAGCGGCCGGCAATATCGCCGTTGAGCGGCACGAGATAAAGCGTATCGCGATCGCGCGGATGGGCCGCGGCGGGAAAGCCGAAGCTCGACGGCAGTCCGGTCTCGATGCTTTCCCATTCCGCGCCGGCATTCTCGCTGCGATACATGCCACAGTGATTCTGCTGATAAAGGCGATCGGGCGTGCCCGGTGCCATCACCAGACAATGCACGCATTGCCCGAATTCGGGATAGCGCTGATCCTCGGGATTGAAATCGGCGCGCGTGCCGCGATTGCGCATCTCCCAGCTCTCGCCGCCATTGGCTGTGTGCAGCACACCGACAGCGGAGATGCCGACCCAGATATGTTGCGGATCGCGCGGATGCGGGATGAGCGAATGGAGAATCAGCCCGGCCCCGCCCGGTTGCCATTTCGGCCGCGTCGGGTGATTGCGCAATCCTTCGATCTGTCGCCAGCTCTGGCCGTCATCGCCCGACAGGAACAGGCCCGCCGGTTGAACGCCGGTGTAGAGACCCTGCGCGCTCGGCGCGAGACTCCACACCGCTTTGATCGGCTCCTCGCCCTCGGCGTATTTGAGACCCTCGCTCGAATGCGTCCAGCTCTGGCCGAGATCGCGCGACTTCCACACCGCCGGGCCGAACCATTCATTACCGCCGCCAGCATAGATCGTGGCGCTCGCCGGATCGGCGATGACGTGATTCATCGGCCAGCAATCGCAATAAGGCCCGCGCAATTGCCAATCGCGACGTGCCGCATCGCTTTCGAGGATGAACACGCCTTTGCGCGTGCCGAGCAGGATCAACGTTTTGCTCATGGGAACCTTCCCGATGCTCTAAGCGGGCTTCTCGCAACTGACCATCCACGGCACGCCGAATTTGTCGGTCACCATGCCGAAGCGCTCCGCGAAGAAGGTCTTGTCGATCGGCATGGTCACGGTCCCGCCTTCGGCCAGGCTGTGGAACAGCCGCTCGGCCTCGGCGGGCTGGTCGGCGCCAAGCGAGAGCGCCTGCCCCTGCGGCTTCACGTAGCGGTCCGGCGGACAGTCCGAGGCCATCACCACGATATCGCCGATAGTGAAGCGCGCATGCAGCACTTTGTCTTTCATCTCGGCCGGCATCTGGGCGCAGGCCGGCGTGCCGTCGACGCGCATCATCGAGAGCGTCTTGGCGCCGAGAGCCTGCTCATAGAACTTGATCGCCGCTTCGCAATCGCCATCGAACAGCAGATAGGGGTTGAGCTTCATCGTCTTACCTCCTTGTTGGAACTGTCAGCGCTTGCCTTCGGTCTGCGCACGCAGCCGGTCTTCCTGCTCTTTGAGCTCGGGCGTCAGGTTCTCGCCGAAATCCTCGGCCGCGAAGAGCTGACGGATCTCGATCTCGCCGCCATCCGGGAAAGGATTGGGCGCGCGCTTCACCCACTCGATTGCCTCTTCCTTCGATTTCACCTCGAAGATCCAGAAGCCGGCGATGACGCTGTCGAGCGGGAACGGGCCTTGCGTGACGGTGCGGTTCGCGCCCGAGAATTTGATGCGCGCGCCTTTGCTGCTGTCATGCAGCCCTTCGCCCGCGACCATCACACCGGCCTTCGCCAGCTCCTCATTATATTTGCCCATGGCGGCGAGCAGTTCCGTGCTCGGCAGCGTGCCGGCTTCGCTGTCCTTGCTCGCCCGGACGATGATCATGAAGCGCATGGCTCTCTCCTCTTTCGCTGCTCTCTTCGATTATCGTCAGTCGTCGATCGCCTGATAGGCGCTGGTCCAGAAATCCTGATAGACCGGCGAGAAGGCCGGGTATTGCGACCGTTGCGTCATCAGGATCGCGATCATCTCTTCCGCCGGATCATTGGCCCAGCCAGTGCCGTAGCCGCCCGGCCAGCCATAGGCGCCCGGCGTCATCGCAAGGTTGTCGCGGCCGGTGACGATGCCGACGCCGACGCCCCAGCCGCGATTCTCCCAGGCATCCGCCAGGAACACGGACGCGGCCTTTTGCGCCGGCGTCAGCTGGTCGGTCGTCATCAGCGCGACCGAGGGCCGCGATAGGAGCCGCGTCTCGCCATGCTTGCCCTGGTTCAGCAGCACGCGCGCGAAAGCGAGATAATCGTCGATCGTCGTGACGAGCCCGGCGCCGCCATCCTCGAATGCTGGCGGCCGCGACCATTGGCTGTCCTGGGCGGCGTCGAGAAGATCGAGCGCGGCGGTCTTGTCGTTGGCGAAATAGCTTGTCGAAAGACGATCGAGCTTTTGCGGCGGCACGAAGAAGCCGGTGTCCTTCATGCCGAGCGGTGCAAAAATGCGCTCGCGCAGGAATTCGCCGAAGCTCTGCCCCGATGCGCGTGCGATCAGGACACCGAGAATGTAGGAGCCGGTGTTGTAGAGCCAGCGCTCGCCCGGCTGATGGATCAACGGCAAGGTGGCAAGCCGTTTCAGCCATTCGTCGGGACCGATCGGCGTCGACTGATCCGGCGGACCGAAGCCGGTGATCTCCAGCTCGGCGATGGCTTTGAGGATCGGGAATTGATCGGCCGCGCCCCAGACGAAGCCATAGCCCGCGCGAAAGGTCAGCAGATCGCGCAGGCTGATTGGCCGCTGCGCCGGGACGGTATCGTCGAGCGGCCCATCGAGCCGCTTCAGCACGCGGCGATCGGCAAGCTCGGGCAGGAGGCGATCGACCGGCTCGTCGAGCCGCAGCTTGCATTCCTCGACCAGGATCATCGCCGCGGTCGCGGTGATCGCCTTGGTCATGGAGGTGATGCGAAAGAGCGTGTCGCGGCGCATGGGATCGCGCCCCCCGAGCGCCTTATTGCCGATCACATCGACATGGGTCTCGCCACGGCGCTCGATCAGTGTGATCACGCCCGGCGCGAGGCCGCGCTCGACATGGCCGGCCATGACGTCGTGCATGCGCTGCAGCCGCGCTTTGGACAATCCGCTGGTCATGGACTGTTCCTTTGCTTGTCGTGCCAATCAGCGTCGGAAGGGTCAACGCCGAAAGGGAATGAGCGCGCGAAGTTTCTCGTCGCGCAGATAAAGCCCGCCCCAGGCAAGGACACCGACATACACGCCGAACAGCACATGGCTGACGAGCGGATCGCCGACCCGCAGATGCGATGCGATCGCGCCGCCGAGCACGCCGGTAATCAGGATCGCGCCGAGCACCGCCGTCTGCGGCACGACATAGAGCACAAGACAGATCGCTTCGATGACGCCGATAACGAGCCCGAGATGGTCGGGATAGCCGAGCGGTTGCATCGCCTCGCGCACGACATCGAGCTGCATCAGCTTGATGACGCTGTCGAATGCGAGGAAAAGCGCGACGAAGCCGGTGATCGCGCGGCCGGTCCAGAGCATCGCTTTAAAGCCGGCCGGCTTGTCGATCGTGAGCGCAACCATGAGCCTCTCCCCTCTGCTACCCAGACGCGAAATCGCGCTTGACATATTACGTTGATATCAACATAATCGGGTTATGTCAAGCAGCGATGAACTTTCCTGGGAAGCAACGCGCCATGTGCGCGAGATTTGTCTCTGTGTTCGCGTGCAGCGCGCGGCTCGCGCCCTCGCGCGCTATTTCGACGATGCGCTACGCCCCGTCGGCCTGACGCATGGACAATATTCGCTGCTGGTCGCGCTCAATCAGGCCGAGCCGCCGATCATGAGCGAAGTTGCGGCCGCGCTCGCGATGGACCGCACGACGTTGACGGCGAATCTCAAGCCGCTTGAGCGCGACGGCTTGGTGAAGATCGCGGTCGATCAGAAGGACAAACGCAGCCGCCGCCTCATCATCACCGCAAAGGGTCGTGCGACGCTGAAAACCGCTTTCCCGATCTGGAAAGCGGCGCATGCCGGGCTCGACAATGCTGTTGGCATAACGCGCGTCGATCGGCTACGGGCCGATCTTCGCGCCATCGCGCAGATGGAATGCTCGGCAGCGGAGCAAGCCGCCGCCGAGTAATCCTTGCCGCTTAGTGCTTGCGGCGCATCTCGCTCGACGTGTTGAGCAGCGAGTGGAGATTGCGCGCGTAATCGATCGCGCCCGGCGTCGGCATGTCGTAAGCGACCTTGGTGAATTCCTTGACGCCCTGCACCGCGATCGGCGGCGCTTTCAGGATCGCGGCGACGAAGGCATCGACAGCGGCGTCGAGCTTCGCCGCCGGGAAGACGTCGCTGACGATGCCGTAGGAAAGCGCGCGCTCGGCGCTCACCTCGTTGGTCGACCACACCATGTAGGACAGCGCCTTGCGCGTGACGCGGTCGATGAAGGACGACATCACCATGCCCGGAAGGATGTTGTGCTGCATCTCGGGCACTTGGAAGATCGCGGCGTCGCTGGCGAGCGTCACATCGCAAGCCGCGGCGATGGCGCAGCCGAAGCCGAGCGCCTTGCCCTGCACTACTGCGACGACCGGGATCGGCACCGAGCGCATGATGCCATAGGCGTCGAACACGATGTCGCTCTCATTGCGGCGCGCATAAGCCTCGGGCGGCGCCGGCGGCGGGCCGGCGGGACGCTGCCCCATGCCAGCGCGGCCGATGCAGAATTCCTTGCCCGCGCCGCGCACCACAACGAGCCGCGAGGTTTTCGGCGCTTCGCGGATGATGCCGGTGAACTCGACCACCATCGCATCGGTCATGCCATTGCCGTTATCCGGCCGGTTGATGGTGATGTTGAGAACTTGACCGTCCTGCTTGGTGAGGATTTCGTTGCTCATGCTGCCTCCTGGTGAAATGTCATTGCCCTGATTTCCACACCGTCATTGCGAGGAGCGATAGCGACGAAGCGATCCAGAGCATCACAGGTGATCCTGGATTGCTTTGCTTCGCTTCGCTTGCAATGACGATCAATTCTTCTGCTCTTTGCCCTTCAGCGCCCACTGGCCCTCCTTGAGGCGGGTGAGCGTGCCGTCCTCGCGTAGCAGATCGAGCGCAAGCGCGATCTCGCGCCCATCCTTGCTGCCGAGCGCGGTCATCAGCTCCGAGAAGAACATCGGACCGCTCTCCAAGGCCTGGCGCACGGTCTGGTAGCGCGCCGGCGTGTTGCTGACATGGAAGCCCCAGGCGCGACGGAATTCGAAATCGTCGCGCTGCTCGGGCAGCATGGTGCAGTCATAGCCGATCTTCGATACGGTGCCGTTCTTCAGCATGATCGGATCGGTGTAGTAGCCGGGCATGCCGCCCTGGATCACCACGTCGCGCGACGGATCCATACGCGTCGACATCGCCCATTCGACCTCGTCATTGTCGAAGATGTTCACATCGTCGTCGAACACCGCGATGTTGCGGATGCCCGAGATGGCGAAGATCGTCGAGATCGCAGCGCGCGCCTGGCCCGGCAGCGGATTCTTCAGCGCCAAGCGCAGATGCACGCGCCCGCCGGCCGCCACCACCGCATTCATCGCCACCGGCACGATGCGCGCCTCGCGCAGCAGACGATAGACCTGCGCCTCGGCATGGACGGCGGCGAGATTCGATGAATCGGCGCGGCCGAGCGCACGGCCGGAATGCAGCACGGTCTGATAGATCATATCCTTGCGCTGCGTGATCGCCGTGACGTGGAACACCGGATCGATATGCACGGGACCATAGAAGCCCCAGAACTCGCCATACGGTCCTTCGTTCTCGGTATAGCCGTGTTCGTGCAGATAACCCTCGATCACGAGCTCGGCATCGGCCGGCACCAGGATGTCGTTGGTGAGGCTCTTCACCATCGGCACTGCCTCGCCGCGCAGCGTGCCGAGTGCGCTGAACTCGTCGCCCGGAAAGCGCCCGCTGGCCGCTAGGAAATCGATAGGATGCGAGCCGATGACGAAGCTGATCGGCAACTGCTGCTTGCGCTCGACGCAGGCCTTGTAGCAGGCGCGCAGATCGGAGGGCGCCGTCAGATTGGTGCGCATCGTGTTCTTCGATCGCAGCATCAAGCGGCGGCAGCCGACGTTGCGTTTGCCCGTCGCGGGATCGACCGAGAAGTCGATGGCGGACGAGATATAGGTGCCGCCGTCATATTGATGCTGCGGATGGAAGGGCAGCGTCGTCAGATCGATCTGATCGCCGGTACGCACGATCTCATGCACCGGCGCATCGGCCGACTTCACCTCGACAATCGGTTGCGGCTTCGCCACACGGCGGTTGAATTCGGCCGCGATCTCGCCTTCGCCGACCCCGAAAGCGGCGGCGACGCGCTTGCGGCTGCCCGAAACGGCGGCGATGACTTCATATTGCTCGGCGCCGGCTTTCTTGAAAAGCACCGCTTTCGGCGTCTTCTCGACGATCTCGCTTATCTCGGCGAGCGCGACCGGCTCCTCGTGAATCTCGACCTCGCCGATCTCGATCAGCTTTTTGACGAAGGGCCGCAGCCGGAACTTCTCGAAATCCACACCGCCGCGTGCGCTGCTCGCGTCCATGGCAAATCCTCCCAAATTCTGCGGGCGACTTTAGCCGATGCGACATAGGTCGGCTATGCCAACCAATGGGGCATATCGGCGCGGAATTTAGGGAATCCCTATTGTCCCTCTCCGGCAGACGCCGAATAATGCCGCCTCTGTGGGCGAAAGCGCCCGATGAACGAAAACGGGAGGACGACGAGTGGCGACCAATCACGACGGCGGCGAAGCGATTCTGGAGGCATTCCGTAGCCTCGGCGTCGAGCACATCATGTCATCGCCGGGATCGGAATGGTCGCCAGTGTGGGAAGCCTTGGCGCGGCAGAAGACCAGCAATCGCCCGGGTCCGGATTTCATCGAATGCTGGCATGAAACGCTCGCCGTCAACATGGCGATGGGCTACACGCAATACAGCGGCAAGATGCAAGCCGTGCTGCTGCATGCCGGCGTCGGCCTGATGCAGGGCGAGATCGGCATTCACACCGCGCGCAATTTCGAAGTCCCGATGGTGGTGATGTCGGGCGAGTCCATCACCTATGGCGAGGATCCGGGCGTCGAGCCGGGGGCGCAATGGTATGGCAGCCTCGGCATCGTCGGCGGCCCGCAGCGCATCGTCGAGCCCGTCACCAAATGGGCGACGCAGGCCGGCAGCGTGCACACGCTTTATGAGCAGACCGTGCGCGCCGGCGAGATGGCGCAACACATCCCGCAAGCGCCGACCTATCTCAACGTGCCGCTCGAGCACATGCTGAGCGAATGGACGCCGCCGGCGAACCTGCGCAACGTTCCGCCGGTGCCGAAGCTGCAGCCGCTGGATGTCGACATCCAGGCCGTCGCCGACATGATCCTCGAGGCGAAGAATCCGGTCGTCGTGACGGATTCCGTCGGCCGCGAGCCCGACGCGTTCCGCGCTCTCGTCGCGCTGTGCGATCTTATGGCGATCCCGGTCGGCGAGGGCCGCGTCACCGCCTACGGCAATTTCCCCAAAGACCATCCGATGTATCTCGGCATGCAGGGAGCGAAGATCGCGAAGGAGAGCGACTGCGTGCTCCTCGTGAAGTCGCGCGCGCCCTGGTATCCGCCGAGCGACCGGCCGGCGAATGCGACCGTGATCGCGATCTCGGAGAATCCGCTGAAGGGCCACTTCCCCTATCAGAATCTCCAGGCCGATCACTATCTCGAAGGCAGTGTCGCGGCGACGCTCAAAGCGCTGACCGCCGCGCTCAAGGCCAAAGGCGCCGACCCGTCGAAATATGCCGAGCGTCATGCGCGCGCCAAATCCGAGCACGACAAGTGGAATGCGCGGCTGCGCGACGCCGAGCAGAAGGCGAAGGACAAGGACGGCGCCATCGATCCGCTCTGGCTGGTCGGCGCGATCCGTGAAGTGATGCCGAAGGACACGGTCTATCTCGAAGAGACGATCATGCATTCCGGCATTCTGAAAGAGCATCTGCCTTGGAACGAGCCGCAATGCTTCTACACGGTCGGCGGCGGGCTGGGGCAAGGCACGGGCATCGCGCTCGGCGTGAAGATGGCGGCGGGCAAGCGCCCGGTCGTGCTCTTCATCGGCGACGGCGCCTTCCTCTACAACCCGATCACCCAGGCGCTCGGCGCGTCGCGGCAGCACAACCTGCCGATCCTCATCGTCATCTGCAATAACCTCAAATACTCGGCGATGCAGCGCAACCACACGGAATACTATCCGAAGGGCGCGGCGGTGCAGCACGATGTGTGGCATGGCGTGCATATCGACGGACCCGAATATTCCGAGCTCGGCAAGCCCTTCGGCTTCCACGGGGCGCGCGTCGAGAAAGCGACCGAGCTCGTCGGCGTCCTCAAAGCCGGCCTCGCCTCGATCCAAAGCGGCACCACCTCGATCCTCAACGTGATGCTGAGCCGCTGATTCGGAGCCATCTCTCCTCTATTCCCTCTCCGCCCTTGGGGGCGGAGAGGGTAGGGTGAGGTGGGGGCACGCTGCAGAATGCCCCGCCGTTCTCTCAAACCTCGTAGCGCCCTCGCGCGCAAACTCCGCGCCGACTCAACCGGCCCCGAACACATTCTCTGGCGCGCCCTCCGCGAGCGTCTTCCGCTCTACAAATTCCGTCGCCAGCACCCGATCGGCAATCGCATCGCCGATTTCGCGTGTCCTGAGAAAAAGCTCGTCATCGAGCTCGACGGCAGCCAACACGCGAATGAACTGGCCGCGGATGATAAACGCACGGCGGAACTCGCCGCCCACGGCTATCGCGTGATCCGCTTTTGGAATAATGATGTGACAGAGAATCTCGTCTCCGTCCTCGATACGATCTATCGCGAATTGGAGACAGCCCCACCTCACCCTACCCTCTCCGCCCCTCGGGGCGGAGAGGGTATTCATCTGAAAGACGGGAGTGAAGAGAAATGAAAGCCGTCGTCTGCAAATCCGACAATAGCGGCCCCGAGCTCGTCGAGCGGCCGGTCCCGACGCCCGGGCATGGCGAAGTGCTGTTGAAGATCGCGGCGGCCGGCATCAACGGCGCCGATCTCAGCCAGGCGAAAGGCCGCTACCCGGTGCCGGCGGGCGCGACCGACATTCTCGGCCTCGAAGCTTCGGGCGAGATCACCGCGCTAGGCGGCGGCGTCACGCAATGGAAGGTCGGCGACAAGGTCTGCGCGCTGCTGGTCGGCGGCGGCTATGCCGAATATGTCGCGGTGCCGGCGTTACAATGCCTGCCCGTGCCGAAGGGTCTCAGCGTCGTCGAGGCGGCGGCGCTGCCCGAATGCGTCATCACTGTCTGGCTCAACGTCTTCGATCTTGGCGGCCTCAAACCCGGCGACCGGCTGCTCGTTCATGGCGGCTCCTCGGGCATCGGCACCACCGCGATCCAGATCGCGAGCGCGCTCGGCTCCGAGGTCGTGATCACCGCCGGCAATGCCGCGAAATGCCAGCGCTGCTCCGCGCTCGGCGCGAGCCTCGCCATCGATTACAACGCGCAGGATTATGTCGAGGCGATCGAAAGCGCCTTCGGCAAGCGCAGCATCGACGTCTCGCTCAACATGGTTGGCGGCGACTACGTGATGCGCGACATTCGCCTGCTCTCGCAAGGCGGACGCCTCGTGATGATCGCGGCGCGTAAGGGCAGCAAGATCGAATTCGACTACACGGCGCTGACCGAGAAGGACGGCCGCATGACCGGCTCGCGCCTGCGCCCGCGGCCGATCCCCGAGAAGGCCCGCCTCACCGCTGCCGTGCGCAAGGCGGTGTGGCCGTTGATCGAGAACGGCAAATTCAAGCCGGTGATCGAGAAGACCTATCCCCTCTTACAGATCGATGCCGCGCATACCCATATGGCGGGCTCGCATACCGGCAAGATCCTGCTGACGCTGTAACGGCGCACTTCTTTTTCATCGTCATTGCGAGCCCGAAGGGCGAAGCAATCCAGTCTGTTTCAACCACTGGATTGCTTCGCTTCGCTCGCAATGACGAGGCGGCGAGAGCCCCGCCCTACTCTTCCTTCATCTTGCCGAGGCGCGTGGAGGCCTCGTCGACGATCGTCAGATCGGCGTATTTCGCCACGTCGATATCGCCTTTGAGGAAGCCGAGCTCTTTTTCCATCTTGAGATCGGCGGCGACGGTCTTGAGATCGGGGTTGCCGTTGGGGCTGCGGTAGAAATCGCCCTTGGTGAAGACCCAGTTGAGCGATTCGATGGGCTGGTGCGTGATCTTGGCGGCGATCTGTTGCGCTTCCTGATGATTGGCGGGATCGAAATACCAGCGCTGCATCCTGAGCACGTCTTCCATGAGATCGACGAGCGCCGCGCGATGCTCCTTGATGTAGGGCGCGCGCGCCGCCCACATCAGCAGCTCCGACGGTCCGGTCTCGGCGCCCTGCTCGAAGAGCGTGCGGCCGATCTTCACCAGCTCGGGATCGTACATGAAGGGCAGCACCGCCGAGATCAGATCGACCTTATGCTCGGCGAGCGCCGACTTCATATTGGGGAAATTGATCTCGACATCGGTGTAGTCGGTCTTGGCCTGGAGATGGTGCTGCAACAGCACCCAGCGCAGCGCGATATCGAGGCCGCTGCCGATGCCGTTGGTTGCGACGACCTTGCCTTTGAGATCGTCGATCGTCTTGATCGGGCTGTCCTTGAGCACGGTGAAATGCGTCGTCCCCCAACCGGGCTTGCCATCCTCGAGTTCGTCAGCGAAGAGCCTGACATCCGTCATATGCGCGTTCTCGACCGCGGCACCCAGCGTCGAATAGCCGAGCTGGGCGATCTCGAGGTCGCCCGAGGCGAGCGCCTGCAATTGCGCGGGCGTCGAGGAGAAATGCATCGGCTCGACCGTGTAGGACTGATTGAGGTGATGCAGCAGCTCGGGCTTCTCGAGCATGTAGCCGGCGCGCGAGCCCGGCATGGCGACCCAGCCGATGCGGAATTTGACCGGATCGGCCTGCGCCGGACTTACGCCTATCCCCAGGAACATGGCACCGAACAGCGCGCTCCCGAGCATCGTGCCGGCAAGCAACGCCATCATCCCACGCGATTTCCGCATCGATCTCTCCCCGTCAGACATGGCGCCGCTTCGACGCGCTATTCGGGCCATGATCGACGACCCGACAGCGCGACGCAAGCGCGGCGCGTGACGGTTACTTGGCCGGGCCGAGCCGCTTCACCGCATCGGCGGCGATGGTGAGATCGGCGTATTTCGGCACCTCGATGTCGCTTTTGAGATAGCCGAGCTCTTTTTCCATCTTCAGATTGGCGGCAACGGCTTTGAGATCGGGTGCCCCGTCGGGGCCGCGGAAATAATCGCGCTTGGTGAAGACCCAATCGAGCGACGCGGCCGGCTGCTTCGTCAGCTTGGCGACGATCGCGATCGCCTCCTGGTGATTGGCCGGATCGGAGTACCAACGAAGCATGCGCAAATTATCTTCCATGAGATCGACCAGCGCCGCGCGATGCGCCGCGATATAGGGCGCGCGCGCCGACCACATCAGCAGTTCGGACGGGCCGACCTCCGCGCCCTGCTCGAAAAGGACGCGGCCGATCTTCACCATCTCGGGATCGTACATGAAGGGCAGGATCGATGAGACCATATCAACCTTACGCTCGGCGAGCGCCGCCTTCATATTGGGGAAATTGATCGCGACATCGGTATAGTCGCGATTTGCCTCCATGTGATGCTGCCTGAGGATGTAGCGCATCGCCATATCGAGCCCGCTGCCGATGCCGTTGGTCGCGACCACCTTGCCTTTCAAATCGTCGATCGTCTTGATCGAGCTGTCCTTCAGCACCATGAAACACGTGCTGGCATAGCCCGGAACGCCATCCTCGAGCTCGTTGGAAATGAGACGCAGATCCGTCATATGCGCGTTCTCGATCGCGGCCCCGAAGCTCGAGAAAGCGAGCTGCGCGATATCGAGCCCGCCGGAGGCCAGCGCTTGCAGCTCCGCTGGCGTGCTGGCGAAATGCATCGGCTCGATCGTGTAGGATTTGTTGAGGTGATGCAGCAATTCCGGCTTTTCCAGCATGAAGCCGGCGCGCGAGCCGGGAATCGACGCCCAGCCAATGCGGAACTTCACCGGATCGGCCTGCGCCGGGCCCATGCAGGCCCCGAGCAGCACGCCACTGAGCAGCGCTCCCCCGAGCAACTTCCCGGCGACCGCCGCCATCCACCAATCTTTCCGCATGCATTCCTCCCTGTCCTAAATAACGCCACTTCGGCGCAACCTTGCCGCTATGATCGATGTCCGGAAAGCGCGGCGCAAGGTTCTGCGTCGATCTGTCAGGATGGTGGTGATGGTCGAGCGCCTTGTCGAGAAAAGAACCGCCGCGCAGCCGGGCTATGACGGCGTCGCCAAGACACTGCATTGGCTCATCCTCCTATTGCTGATCGCGCAATACGCGATTGCCTGGACGATGCCGCATATCGGCCGCAACACGCCGGCCGAAGGGCTGGTCAGTCTCCATTTCTCGATCGGCATCACGATCCTTGCCGTCGCGCTCCTGCGGCTGCTGTGGCGCTGGACGCATCCGGCGCCGACACTGCGCGGGATCGTCCCGGCCTGGCAGCATGGGCTCGCCTATGCCTCGCATGTGCTGCTTTATCTCCTGCTGCTGGTGCTGCCGATCCTCGGCTGGGTCGATGCGTGTTTCCGCGGCTATTCGATCGATTTCTTCGGCCTCTTCACGATCCCACAGCTGATCGCATCATCGCCGGCCCTCGCCGGCCGCACCGGCGACATTCACGCCTTCGTCGGCACCGTTCTGCTCGTCGTGATCGGGCTGCATGTGCTGGCGGCGCTCTATCACCTCATCGTGCGGCGCGACGGCGTGTTCTCTCGCATGCTGCCGGTCCAGAACTGACTGCGATCGCATGAGCGAGACCGCCATCCTTGTCGATCTCTCCCCCGCACGCCGCCGGCTGGCATTCAGCATCCTGCTGATCGGGTCGCTGATCCCGTCGCTCAATATGTTCATCGTGACGATCGCGCTGCCCTCGATGCGCGATGCGCTCAACGCGTCGGAATCGCAAACCAGCCTGATCGTCACCGGCTATTCCGCGGCCTTCTCGGTGTGCCTCATCACTGGCGGGCGACTTGCCGATCTCTATGGCCGGCGCCTCGTCTATGTGCTCGGCGTTGTCGGCTTCACGCTTGGCTCGCTCACGGCCGGTCTCGCACCCAGCCCGGTCTTCCTGGTGATCGGCCGCATCCTGCAAGGCATGTTCGGCGCCGCCATGGTGCCGCCGGTGCTCGCCTCACTGCGCGCACTGTTCAAGGGCGACGAGATCCCGCGGGCGCTCAACATCTACGGCACCGGCGTCGGCGTTGCGGTGGCGGGAGGGCAATTGCTCGGCGGCGTCCTCATCGCGGCGGATATCGCCGGCCTCGGCTGGCGCGCGCCGTTCCTGATCAATGTGCCGATCGGCATCGCGCTGATCGGCTTGGCGCTGGCGTTCGTGCCGGAAAGCGGCGGCAGCGAGAAGCCGCGCCTCGACATCATCGGCGTGATTCTGCTCTCCACGGCGCTCGGCTCCTTCGTTGTCGGCCTCTCCCTCGGCCGCGAGAGCGGCTGGCCACCCTGGGTGATCGGCATGATCGTCGCCTCGCCCCTGCTGCTGGCGCTGTTCTTTGTCTTTGAAAAACGGGTGTCGCGTGAAGGCGGCATGCCGCTGATCGATCCAGCGCTGCTGCGCATCAAGACCTTCAGCCGCGGCTTGATCGTTGCGCTGCTCTTCTTCTTCACCATGCCCTTCTACATCTTCTTCTCGATCTATCTGCAGGCGGGGCTCGGCGAAGGCGCCCTCGCCGCGGGACTCGCGGTGCTGCCTTACGGCGTCGCCAATTTCCTCGGGCCGCTATCGGTAACGCGCGCGCGTCCGAGGCTGCGCCGCCGGCTCTTCGGCCTCGGCATGGCCCTTCAGATCTTCGTCGGCTATGCCGGCGTCGGCCTCTGCGCCTGGACCCAGACCGGCGGCGTGCCGCTTTTCCTCGCACTCTTCGCGGGCGGCTTCGGCCAAGGCGTGGCGATGCCGGAGATGATCCATTTCATCCTCGGCGACGTGCCGCCGGCGCATACCGGCCTCGCCGCCGGCGCGATGAACTCCACCTTGCAGATCGGTGCCGCGGTCAGCGTCGCCTCGATCGGCAGCCTGTTCTTCGTGATCCTCGGCGGCGGCAGCGGCGCCGCGGCCTATGGCCACGCGCTCGGCATCACGATGGCGGCTATCTGCGTTATGCTGACCGGCTCGATGCTCTTGGGGCTCTGGACTCAGGCGCGACGCTGAGATTTCTGGTCAGACGCGGCGCTGGGCTTTTGCGCTTTCTGGACCCGCTCGCGCTGGGTCGCGATATCGGCGGCGCGCCAGAGATACCAGCTCGCGACGCTGCGATAAGGCTGCCAGCGCCTGCCGCGCTTTTCCATCTCGTCCTTCGTCGGTGCGCCGCGATTTTTCTTGAATGCAAAGCCGAATCCCTTGCGCACGCCGAAATCGTCGAGCGGCAGCACATCGGACCGGCCGAGGCGGAAGATCAGCAGCATCTCGACCGTCCAGCGGCCGATGCCGCGCACTTGCGTCAGCTTCTCGATGATCGCCTCGTCTTCGAGACGATTGATATCGGCGAGATGCGGGATTTCGCCGGCCGCGTCGCGCCGCGCCAGATCGCGGATCGACAGGAGCTTCGATTGCGAGAGACCCGCGCCGCGCAGCTTCGCGTCGCTGGTCTTGATGATCTGTGCCGCGGTCGGCGCCTGATGCGCCTTCGGATAGAGCGCGCGGAGCCGCGCGAAGATCGAAGCCGCAGCCTTGGCGTGAAGCTGCTGATAGACGATCGCCTCGGCGAGGGCGATGAAGATGCTCGGCGCGCGCCGGATCTGCATACGAAACGGGCCGACCGTGTCGATGAGACGCCCAAGCGCTGGATCGGCGTCGCGCAGATAGTCGAGCGCGAAGGCCGGATCGAAAGGCAGCACGCCGTCGCCCTCGAATAGCGCTGCAGCGCCTTCGGCCGCGGCTGCTTCCATCGAGAGCAGCCGCAGCTTGGTCGCGAGTCCGCCATGTGCCGAATAGCCGCCGAGCTTGCCGCCGGCGGCAAAGACGCGATGGCACGGCACCAGGATCGAGAACGGGTTGCGCCGCATCGCCTGACCGACCGCCCGCGCCGCGCCCGGCGCTTCGGCTTTGGCCGCGACCTCGCCATAAGAAAGGCTCGCGCCCGGCGGAATGGCGCGGACAGCCTCGTAGACGCGGCGATGAAAGGGCGGCACGCCGCTCATATCGAGCGGCACCGACGAGAGATCGCTCGCCTGGCCACGCAGCAACTCGTTGATGCCGTCGATCGCGTGCTGAACTTCTTGCGGCGGCGATGCTGGCTCAGCTTCGCCCCTTCCCCCTTCGCCGAACTTGTCGAGCAGCTTGGCGCGGGTTGCCGTATCGCTCGCCTCCGGCAATTGCACCCCGGCGATGCCATGCGCATTCCAGGCAATGCCGCAGCGCCCGAGCGGCGTATCGAAGAGTGCGTAGTTCACGCGCCGCTCTGCTGCTGCTTTTCCGTGATACTGGCGCGCAGCCGTGCACGGCTGTCATCGCTCCAGACATCGGCGAGCTTGTACATCGTCTCGAAAGCGCGCACGCCTGGCGGCAACTGCACCCAGGGCAGCTTGCTGCGCGTGAAGATATGCACGTCGGGCGTGATCGCCGCCGGATCGTCGAGCGTCCCCGCGCGCAGCAGCAGCGTGTCGCCCGGCGACGCGTGATAATGGCTCCACAGCCGCGTGCCGCAATTCGGGCAGTAATAAATGTCGTGCGGCTGGCCGGTGCCGGCAGTCAGCCGATAGGTCTTGAGCCGCGAATAATCGGCTTCGACGAATTTGCGCTCGATCCAAAGATTGAGGACGAACGCGCTGCCGGTATTGCGTTGGCAATCGCGGCAGTGACAGGCATGGATAATCAACGGCTTTTCGGTCACGCGGTAGCGGATCGCGCCGCAAGCGCAGCCACCAGGCATGTCGGTCATGGGACCCCTCTCACCTCGTACCGGCGCCCTTCGACAGGCTCAGGAGCCGGTACCCATGGAAAATCACACTCGATATTACCATGGGTCCCGGCTTTCGCCGGGACGGAACGAGGGTTAAACTTCACCACAGGAAATCAGCATCCCAAGAGGTGACACCATGGAAGCCTCGGCCACGCGTAAATTCGACGTCGGCGGCGTCTTGCTCGACCGCCCGTTCCGCATCAGCCGGCTCGGCCATTTCGGCTATTTCACCGAACACATGAAAGAGTCGCTGAATTTCTACACCAATCTGCTCGGCTTCCAGATTTCGGACCCGCTCGATTTCGCGCGCCGCGTGCCGGAAGAGCATAAGGGCAAATTCGAGACCGTCGGCTATTTCACGCGCTTCAACGGCGATCACCACGCCTTCGTGCTGTTCCCGCGCCGCGCCTTCGAGGTGATGAACGGGCTGCAGAAGCCGCATGTGATCAACCAGATCACCTGGCAGGTCGGCAGCCTGAAGCAGGTCGTCGAGGGCGGGCAGTGGATGAAGACGCGCGAGGGAATCGAGATCGACCGTAATGGCCGCGATATGCCGGGCTCGAACTGGCACACTTATATGCGCGACCCTGAAGGCAATCGGAACGAGCTCTATTACGGCATGGAACAGATCGGCTGGATCGGCCGCTCGAAGCCGCTGCCGATGCATAATCGCCGCTTCACCCAGGCCGCCGATCTGCCGCAGATCCCGGAATGGAAAGAGGTCGACGACGCGGTCGCCGCCGGCGTCGATCTGCTCGCGGGCGTGCGCGCCGAAGAGAAGCTGCCGCTCGACTACGAGGTCGGCGGCATCAAGATGCCGCGGCCGTTCAAGATCACCAGCATCGGCCCGATACGGCTCTTAGCGAACGACGTCGAGAAGGTCGCGCGCTTCTATAGCGAGACGCTGGGCTTCGACGTGACCGAAGAGGTGGTGTGGAAGGGCCATCGCTGCGTCTATCTGCGCAACAACACCGACCATCATTGCCTCTCGGTGTTCCCGATCGCGCTGGCCGAGGAGCTAAAGCTGCCGCGGCCGTCGCAATGCTTCTCCTTCGGCGTCAAATTCTACGATTACCAGCAGCTTCGCGAGGGCGTCGCCTTCCTCAAGAAGCATGGCGTCAAATTCATCGATCTGCCGCCGGAGCTGTCGCCGGGCATGGACTACACCGCCTACGCCCTCGATCCCGACGGCCATCTCGTGCAGCTCTATTACTACATGGAGCAGATCGGCTGGGACGGTAAGCCGAAGCCGGCGCATCTCCGCCGCAAGGTCGACAACGCGAACTGGCCGGAGAATGTGCAACCGCTCTCCGACACCTTCAACGGCGAGCCATTCCTGGGGCCGTGGGCTTAGACGGTTACTAGAGCGTCATTGCGAGCGAAGCGAAGCAATCCAGGGCCGTACTGAAATCCTGGATTGCTTCGTCGCTGCGCTCCTCGCAATGACGATAAGATATTTTACCGGCAGCCTTCGAGCTTATCCGCTTTGTTGATCACCTCGAAAGGCGGCAGCGTCTTCTCGGCGTAATCGGCATATTCGGAATCGATCAGCCGCTCGGCCGAGAATTTCTGCTTGACGATGCCTTCCTTGGAAAACCAATCCTGCAGATCGAGCACGCTCGCGATATTGAAGCGTCCGTTCGGACTGCGCGCCTGCCAATCCATCTTGTCGAGCTGATCGCGATCCGTCCCGACCTTGTATTTGAACATGACATCGACGACCTCGGCGCGGTTCGGTCCGTGATGATAGGCCTGGCAGAAATCGCGGCTGCCTTTGACGATCGCGAGGAAGAATTTCTTCGACGCGTCGGGATTGGCCTTGATCCAATCGCTGTTGGCGAAATAGCCGACGAAGCTCGTCGGCAGCGTCTTGATGTATTTCTCCGGGTCGAGCCATTTCACGCCCTCGCCGCGCGCCGCGACGATCGCGCCGAAAGGCGGCACTTCGAAAGCGGCGTCGACCGCGCCATTGGCGAGCGCCGTGCCCATCTGGGTGAAGGGAATGTATTTGATGTCGATGTCCTTGAGGGTGAGCCCGGCCGAGGCGAGCACCTGGCCGACCTCATAAAGCGCGGAGGAGCCGGGCGAGACTTCGGCGACCGGCCGACCTTTCAGATCGGCGGGCGTCTTGAGCTTGCCGACGAGGTCCTTGCGGATCAGCACGTCGTGGTAGAGCGGCGAGGAGGCGCGCTCGAGCGCGAGGATGATCGGCAATCCCGAAGCCAGCCCGTTCCAGTAATTGGGCGCGACGCCGCCGCCGACCACCTGCATGCGATTGCTGGCGAGCAGCGCCATCGCGGTCGATGACGAGTTGATGTTCTCGAGCTGGACATCGAGGCCGGCTTCCTTGAAGTAGCCCTTCTCGACCGCGAGATAGATCGCGGCGGCAGGCACGCTCGGCACCTCGCCGACGACGATGGTTTGCGATGCGGCACTGCCTTGCGCCTGTGCATCGTGTGTGAAGATGCCGAACGCGAAAGCAGCGGCGGCAACGAATGGCAATAATTTCATGATTCCTCCCTGAACCACCGATGCTTCCTTGACAAGCGCGTCGCTGTCAAGCCAAGAGCGGTCTCGTATTAGCGGGAGCACAAGCTAGGGGTCTGGGTGATGGATTTCGGCGTCTTCGACCACATCGACAGCGACGGGCAGAATTTACGCGATTTTTACGCGACGCGGCTGCGCATCGTCGAACAGTGCGAGCGCGCCGGCTTCTACGCCTATCATATCGCCGAGCATCACGGCACGCCGCTCGGCCTCGCCCCCTCGCCCGGGCTTTTCCTCTCCGCCGCCATCCAGCGCACGACACGCATGCGGCTTGGGCCGCTGGTCTTCATCCTGCCGCTCTACGATCCGCTGCGGCTGATCGAAGAGATCTCGATGCTCGATCAGATGAGCGGCGGGCGGCTGGAGCTCGGCATCGGCCGCGGCACCTCGCCACTCGAGGCGGCGCTCTTCAACTCGGATCACAAGCAATCAGCGCCGCGCTACGCCGAGGCGCTGGAGGTGATCCTCAAAGGCCTGACGCAGAAGACGCTCAACCACGAAGGCCAATTCTATCGCTACAAGGATGTGGCGATCGAGCTGTCGCCGCTGCAGCAACCACATCCGCCGCTCTGGATCGGCGGCCATTCGGTCGACGGTGCGGCGCGCGCGGCGAGGCTCGGCGCGAATTACGTAACGCAGGACACGGCCAAAGGGACGCGGCCTTATATGGATAGCTACCGCGCGGCGTGGAAAGAGGCATCGCCGGGCAAGCCCCTGCCGAAGCTCGGGCTCCTGCGCTTCATCGTCGTCGCCGATACCGATGCCGCGGCCGAGAAGCTCGCGCGCCGCGCCTATCCGAAATGGCATGCGGCATACGATCATCTCTATAAGAAGAACGGCCTGGTCCACGAGCGCGGCGCCAAGACCGAGAGTTTCGACGTGACGTTCACTGAGGGCGTCCGCGGCGTCTATGGCAGCCCGGCCAAAGTCGCGCGCGAGCTGGGCCAACAGGCCGAAATCGCCGGCATCAATTACCTCGTCGGCCAATTCTCCTTCGGCGATCTGAGCGAGACCGAAGTTGCGCGCTCGGTCGCGCTCTTCGGCAGCGAGGTGATGCCGGTGTTGCGCGATCTCTAGTCATTCGTCATGTGTGGATGGCCCCCGCTTGGCAAGGGTTTTTTGCGCGTGTGGGATGCGGCCAGTTGCGGTCATGTGTTCGGCTTGTGGATGCAGCCTGACATGGCCGCGAGCCCTGATGGGATCCGTGGATCGAGGTCTGAT
>DATMZZ010000345.1:0-6305 GCA_035573175.1 Allostellaceae bacterium | reverse complement strand
GGCATAGGACATGTTCTCGTAGTGATGCCCGTCGACATCGACGATGAGAAAATCCTCGTAGCGGCGCTGGATCGCCTGGTGATTGGCATGCTCCAGCAGCGTCTTCGTATCCATCTCGGCGATGGACGCCGCCGTCAGGTCGCGCATGCTGAGGCTGTCCATGGCGCGCGCCCGTCCCTTACTGGGCCGCCCCGCGCTCGGCGAGGCGCTTGATCTTCGCCTCCGACAGCACCGGCTCGAGATTGAAGGCACGCTTGGCGTTGCCGCCGAGGATGTTGCGCTTGCCCTGCTCCGAGAGGAACGGCAGATCGTAGATCGTCGAGGGCAGGTCCATGTCCCAATGCGGATAGTCGGACGAATAGAGCAGCTGGCTCTCGGCGTTGATCATCTTGAAGGTGAGCTCGAGCGCCTCGCGGTTGTTCACCATCTCCATCGGCTGCGTCGAATAGAACATCTCGCGCATGTAATCGCTGGGCTTGCGCTTCAAGAGCGGCACTTCCGACGAGCGCATCATCCACTCATTGTCGAGGCGCTGCATCAGGAACGGGATCCAGGCGAGGCCGCTTTCGATCCACACCGTGCGGAGCTTCGGGAAGCGCTCCGGCAGGCCGTTGCACAGCCAATTCGTCATGTGGAGGATGTTGAACCAGGTGAAGCCCAGCGCATGCACCGCGATGAAGCGATTGCAGAGCTCGGCATGCTGGTCGCCGCCCCAGGTATAGGCGCCGTGGAAGACGAGGGTCAGGTTGCGCTCTTCGATCGCGCGCCAGGTCTTCATGTAAGCGTTGTCGTACACGCCTTTCTTGGCGGGCGAGACGACGGTGAAGCCGATCACGCCTTTCTTGTCGCCGAATTCCTGCACCATCTGGTAGCAGGCTTCGGGGTCGCGGAACGGCAGATAGAGCGTCGAGCGGATGCGCGGCTCATGCGCCAGGATGCGATCGCAGAGCCAGCGGTTGTAGGCGCGCGCCAGCGCGGTCTCGACTTCGATGCGCGGGCACGAGCCGAGCTGCAGCATCGGCGTCGGAAACATGCAGGCGACATCGATGCCGATCGCATCCATCCAGCGCTTGGTCAGGGTGATGTCGCGATGCGGCGTCGCCGGCGTCTTTTCCTTATGGACGCCGGGATAGCGCGTGAGCCGGCCACCGAGATTCTGGTAGCCGCCCGACGCCGTGGTCAGGCCGGCGCGGCCGAAGCCCTGATAGAGCGCCTGATCGCGCATGACCGGATCTTCGATGTACTGGCAGATCTCGGTGTAGCTGTCGGTCTCGTAGTGATGCGCATCGACGTCGACGATGAGGAAATCCTCATAGCGCCGCTGCTCCGCCTGCTGCTTGGCGTGGCTCAGCAGCGTGCGGGTATCGAAAGATTCGACCGAGAGGTCGCGGAAATTGACGCTATCCATCGGCAAGTGAATGGCTCCGTATCAGTGTTCGGCGTCGCTGGGCGCGTCGTTCTCGTCGGGCTGGCGCTTGCCCACATTCGACCAGGATTGCCACAAGGCGAGATCGAAGAGCGGCACGTTGACGCCTTCGAGCATGCCGGTCGCGCCGATCGCCACATCCTGCGGGGTGATGCCGCTATTGCGGGCGAAGGGCCGCGGCGGATTGCCGAGCTGCGCCTTCGCCCCATAGAGCTTCACCACGATCGCAAAAAGCTGCGCCAGACTCTCATCCGACACATCGGCCAGTTTGTTGTCTTCGATCACCTCGGCGAAATTCGCCGCGATGTCGCTCGCGAGATCGGCGAGTTTGGCTTTGCGATCGTCAGACGTTGACATACACCGAGCCGTTTTTCTCAACGACGTTGAATTTCTGCAGCCGGATGCGGCCGTCGCAGACATTCACACCGGTCTCGAGATGAAATTCATAAGCGTGCCACGGGCAGATGATGTGCATGTCGTTGCGGTCGTAATCCTGACCGAGGAAGGTGCGGTCCGGGGCGATCACGTCGAGAACCTGCGGCATGCGTACACCTTCGCAGACCGGGCCGCCCTGATGCGGGCAATGGTTGCGATAGGCATAGTATTTGCCGCCCTGGCGGATGACGCCGATCTCGACCTCGCCGGCGGTGATAACGCGGACCCCGCCGTCAGCGATCTCGCCATCTTTGCAGACCAACACTTCAGCCATAGCGCTCCCATCCCTTCTATCTGGTGGCCGGATTGACAGGATATTACCCTCAGGCCTCGGCTTTTGCCCATAGGGTTCGTGCGGCTTTTACGCGCGGAAAAACATAGGCAAGCTGCGGATTTCGCAAGGCCAACGCGGTATTCCCGTCCACGTTGCGGCGCAGCGACAAGGGACGATCTTCGATGAGCGACCTTTAATCGATCAGGCCTAGTCGGTCATCACATAGGTATTGAAGACATGCTTGCCGGTGCGCGACGGAAAGCCGCCGCGCACCGCGCCGGCATGCTGGTCCTGGTAGATCGTCGCCATCAGCGGCGAGAGCGGCCGCGAATTCGGCACCGACAGCCACATGCGCAACAGGTGGCGATGGCGTTCCTCTTCTGGCCAGTCGGTGAAAGCCGTGCGCGCGTGGAAGCAGGTGTGATTGTTCACGAGCTGCAGATCGCCCGGCTGGAACATCATCGAGAAATGGAATTCCTCGTTATTGGTCAGGTCGTCGATCAGGCCGCGCGCCTCGATCTGCGCTTGGGTGAAGCGCGGCACTTCGGGGAAAGCCTGCGCATTCTTGATCTGGCCGTCGATATAGCGGCAAGAGAAATGCCCTTCCGCCTCGCTATAGACTGGCTGCGGATAATAAGGCTTCTCGCCGGGCGGCTCCTGCTTGTTCCAGCTCCAATAGAAAGGCTGGTAGAGCACCTCGAGAAGATCCGGCCGGCGCCGCGCGATCTCGTTGCGGACCGCGACCGAGCTCGCGAGCTTGCTGAGGCCGCCTTCCTTGGCGACGTTGAGGACGAAGAGGCCGGTCACATCGCAGCTATCGGTGTGGAAATTGAGCCGCTGGTTGGATTGATAACCACGGCCGCCGGCGCTTTCGGTGATGACACCGAAATTCCGCACATCGCCGAGGAGATCGCCGACCCGGCTCTGCGAGCGCGCCGTGCCGAAATGCTTGCCCATGCCCCAATAGATGAGGCGCAGCCCGTCCTTAGCGTGCCGCTCATTGGGAAAGCCGCGGAAAAGCTGCAGCCCGCCGCCATTCTCCAGCCGCTCGCGCGCCTCGGCGAAGCGTTGCGCGACGGTCGGCAGCGGGAAATCCTCACGCGTTAATGTCTCGAGCGTCTTGCCCGCTTTGCGTGCGCCATCGAAAGCGCGCTCGATCTCCGCGATCTCGTCCTTGGTCCAGTCGTGGATCCAGGCGGTGGATTTCGCCATGTCCGGCCCGCGCCAATCGGCGGCGCCTTCGATGATCCTGGCCATGCGCTCCTCCGCGAATGCTTGCGCCTTGAGCGGAAACTAGGCCGCAGCTTTTGCCAAGTCCATGTAGGCGGCATGATGAAACGTTGCGCCCCGTGGAACGGTTATCGGGGCATGGCACATGAGATCGAAGTGAAGCTCGAAGCGCCGGGCACGGCGGCGCGGCGCCTGCTTGCCGCGCCCTGGTTCAAGCGTCTCGAAGCCGCGCCGGTAAAACACGAACATCTGGTCTCGGTCTACTACGACACCGCAGCCGCCGCTCTGCGCGGCGAGGGCCTGTCGCTGCGCGTGCGGCGCATCGGCCAAAAGCGCATCCAAACAGTGAAAGAGGGACCGCGAGGGGTCTGCGGCCCGTTCTGCGAACATGAATGGGAGCACGAGATCAGCGGCAATCAGCCCGAGCTCAGCGGCGGCGAGGAGACCGCGCTCGACCAATTTTCGCGCAAGAAGCTCAAGCGCGAATTGCGGCCGGTCTTCACCACCGACGTCATGCGCGCGGCGATCCCGGTGCGTTGTGACGGCAGCGAGATCGAGATCGCAATCGATCGCGGCGAGGTCAGCGCAAAGGGTAAGCGGACACCGATCAGCGAAATCGAGCTCGAGCTGAAACAGGGCGACCCGGCATCGCTGGTGAAGCTGAGCAAGCGGATCGCGCAGGCGACGCATGCCGGCTACGGCATCGCGAGCAAGGCCGAGCGCGGTCACGCGTTGAGGCGCGGCGCTGGGCCGGCGCTCGTGAGCGCAACCGAGATCGTCCTCGATTCCGATATGACTGCGAGCGATGCCTTCACCACGATCGCCTTATCCTGCGTGCATCATTTCGCCGGCAATCGCGACGCGGTCATCGCCCGCATGCCCGAAGGCATCCATCAGATGCGTGTCGGCTTACGCCGGCTGCGCGCCGCGCTCTCGTTTTTCAAAGAGATGCTGCAGGATGCGGAAAGCGCCGGCATCAAGCGCGAGCTCAAATGGCTGCTCGGCGCGCTCGGCCCGGCCCGCGATCTCGATGTCCTCATCGACGAAAGCGTCGTGCCGCTGCAGCGCGAACGCGCCGGCGGCAACACGCTCGACGCGCTGAAGGTTGACCTGAAACAGCGCCGCGATGCGTGCATCGAGCGGGCGAAGAAAGCCGTCGCCAGCGACCGCTATCGCCGGCTCGTGCTCGACACGGCGCTTTGGGCCACGGGCGGCGCCTGGGCCACCAGCAGCAAGCCGAAGCCTGCCGAGCAGCGCAACCGCAACGCCGCCGATTTCGCCGCCACGGAATTGGCGCGCCGCGAGCACAAGATCGAGAAAAAGCTGAAACGGCTGGAGAAGCTCGATCCGCGCCAGCGCCACAAGCTGCGCATCGCCGCGAAGAAGCTGCGCTATGCCGACGAGTTCTTCGCCAGTCTCTATGAGGGCGGCGGCGCGCGGCGCCGGCTGAAGCAGCACCGCAAGGCGCTCAAAGCGCTGCAATCGTCGCTCGGCAAGCTCAACGACATGCGCGCGCACCAGGCGATGGCCGGCGATTTTCTGCGCCCCCGGCATCGCGCGCGGAAGAAGCCGCAAAAAGCCTTCGCCTTCGGCTTCATCTCGGGCGATGACCATGCGCACAGTGCCGCGTTGATGCGGGCCGCGACCAAGGCGGGAAAACATCTCGCAGGGGCGAAACCGTTCTGGTGACAACGCGCGCGCGCCGAATTCCTTGCTCGGCGACCCCTCCTCACCCTACCTTCGTCGTCCAACAGGGACGGAGAGGGAAAATGAAAAAAGTTTTTTACGTGGCACTTGGTCTCGCGCTCGTACTCGCGAGCGGCGCGCGAGCCGCTGATACGATCAAAATCGGCAAGGCCGTGCAGGATGTGTGGCACTATACGCCGGCCGATGTCGGCATCGCGGAAGGAATCTTCGCCAAACAGGGACTTGAGGTCGATATCTCGATCCTGTCCGGCGGCGCCAAGCTGCAGCAGGCGCTGCTGTCGGGCAGCATCGATATCGGGCTCGGCGGCAGCCAGGCGATGGCGCTGTCGGTCAAAGGCTCGCCGACCATCGCGGTCGCCGCGATCGCCGGACCGCCGGCCGGCTTCTCGATCCTGGTGGTGCCGGATTCGCCGATCAAAAGCGTCGCCGACCTCAAGGGCAAATCGATCGGCTTTGCCTCGAACGGCTCGCTCCTCGATTGGATGCAGCAGCGCCTCTCGATCCAGCAAGGCTGGGGCCAGCACGGCATGAAGGGTGTCGCCGCGGGCGGCGAGGCAGCGAGCGCGGCGGCGCTCATATCGCACCAGCTCGACGCCATCATCTCGACGACCGAGAACGGCTTCGCGCTCGAGGCCAAGCATGAGGCGCGCATCCTCTCGAACATGCGGCCTTTCGCGCCGAACCTCATCACCCAGGTGATCTTCGCACGCAAGCCGTATCTCGCCGAGCATCCCGACCGGGTCGAGCGCTTCCTCAAAGGCTGGTTCACCGCCGTGGCCTATATGGTCGCGAATAAAGAGAAGAGCAGCGTGATCGCGGCGCACGCCCTCAACATGGACACCGCCGTCGTCGAGCGCGCTTACGATGTCGATATGCCCTATCTGTCGAAGGACGGCACCTTTGATCCGAAAGGCATCGATGTGCTGCGCGATTCCTTTGTGCAACTCGGCATCCTCGACAAGCCGCCGACCGACGATCAAATGCTGACCACGCGTTTCTTGCCCGTGAAGCCGTGAGGACTAACTGATGAACGTCGAAACATCGTCATTGCGAGCGCTGAAAGCGCGAAGCAATCCAGGGCAGCGGCGCAATTCTGGATTGCTTCGTCGCTACGCTCCTTGTATCGAGAGTTCGGCCAGCGGCAAGGTAGCTGGCTCGATGACGGAGAGGAGACCGGTCGCTCCTGGGGCAGATAAGCCCGTTTGCGAGCAGGGCGCCCTCTCCGTTGGTTCG
>DATMZZ010000344.1:0-3201 GCA_035573175.1 Allostellaceae bacterium | reverse complement strand
TCATCGCCAAAGGCTCGCCGATTTTGGGTGTCGCGGAAGAGGCGGGGCCCCCGCTCGGCATCACGCTGTGCGTGCTGGCCAGCGGCCCGATCCATTCGATCGCCGATCTCAAAGGCAAGCTCGCCAGCATTTCGAGTATCGGCTCGCAGACCGACTGGATGGTGCGCGAGCTCTCGCGCCGCCAGGGCTGGGGTCCCGAAGGCATCAAACGCGTCGCGCTCGGCGCCGTGCCGGCGCAGCTCTCGGCCTTGCGCACGCATCAGATCGATATGGTGCCCTTCGACATCACCACCGCTTATCAGCTCAAAGAGACGGGCGAGGTGCGCATCCTCTTGAAGTTCGGCGATGTCGTGAAGGAATACGTCAATCACGTGATCTATGCGAGCACTGACCTGATCGCGAAGCGTCCGGACGACGTGAAGAAATTCCTCGCCGCCTGGTTCGAGACGGTCGCCTTCTTCAAGAAGAGCAAGGCCGATGTCGTGCGCATTTCGAGCGGGGTGCTGAACATTCCAGAGCCCGTCGTCAGCAAGGTCTATGACGAGACGATTCCGATGCTTTCGGACGATGGAAAATTCGATCCCAAGGGCCTCGCCGTGCTGGCGCAATCTTTCGTCGACATGCATACGCTGCCGGAGAAGCCGGACATGTCGAAGCTCTACACCGAGAAATTCCTGCCCGCGGCCAAATGAGCGGAGGAGCCAGATGAAGCGCGCCTTATCGAATCTTCGTTTTGCTGTTGCCGCGGTCGCGGCGGCGTCCCTTCTGCTGCTCGCCGGCCACGCCTCGGCGCAGCAGAAGCTGCGCGTCGGCAAGGCGCAGGCCGATGCGTTCTCCTTCCTGCCGGTCGAAATCGGCATCGAGCATGGCTTCTTCAAGAAATACGGCGTCGAGGTCGAGAGCTCCGGCTTTGCCGGCGATGCCAAGCTGCAGCAGGCAATCGCTGCCGATGCGGTCGATATCGCTATCGGCTCCGGCCCGGCCATGGCTTTCGTTGCCAAGGGCAATCCCGAGCTCGGCGTCGCTGCGATGGCCAATCAGCCGCTGCTGCTCGATCTCAGCGTGCAGAAAGACGGGCCGATCAAGACCGCCGCCGATCTCAAAGGCCACACGATCAGCGTGTCGACGGCGGGCTCCTTGACCGAATGGCTGGTGCGCGAGACCTCGCGCCAGCAGGGCTGGGGGCCGGACGGGATCAAGATCGCCTATCTCGGATCGAACTCGGCACAGATCGCGGCGATGCGCGCCCACAATGTCGACGGCTTCGTCGCCGATGTCGCGCTTGCCTATAAGCTCCAGGAGGAGGGGGCCAGCCGCATCCTCGTGCCCTTCGGCAATATCGTCAGCGACTTCCACATCCATGTGATCTACGCCTCGAACAAGGCGATCGCGACGCGCCCGAATGACATCAAAGGCTTTCTTGCCGGCTGGTTCGATACCATCGCCTATATCCGGCAGAACAAAAAAGTGATGGTCGATAAGGCCGTCGAGGCCATGAAGATCTCGCCCGAGATCGCGAGCCGGACCTATGACGACGTCATGCCGATGTTCTCTGATACAGGGCGCTTCAACCCCAAGGCACTCGCGGTTCTTGCCAAGTCCTTCGTTCAGATGGGCGTGCTCGACAAAGAGCCGGATATGTCAAAACTCTATACCGAGAAGTTTTTACCGGTAAAATCGCGGTAAAGGACAAGCGGCCGAAGCGTCGCGTGCAAGGGATGGCTTAGGAAGTGGCAATACAGCAAGGCAGCATATGGCGCGCATCGGCGCTCGCCGCGCTCGCGCTCGTCATGCCGGCGCTGGCCGGCGTGACGGCGGGCTCGGCGCTGGCTGCGGATAAGCTGCGCGTCGGCAAGGCGATCGCACTGCCCATCGACTTCACGCCGCTCGATATCGGTATCGAGAAGGGCTTCTACAAAAAGCACGGGCTCGATGTCGAAGCGATCAATTTCGCCGGCAGCGCCAAGCTGCAGCAGGGCCTTGCCGCGAACGCGGTCGATATCGGCCTCGGCTCTGGGCCGGAGCTCGCTTTCGTCGCCAAGGGCAACACCGATCTCGGCATTGCTGCCTTCGCGGGGCCGGCCAACGGGCTTTTCCTGATCGTCCGTCCCGATGCGGGCGTGAACAGCCCGGCCGATCTCAAAGGCAAGAAGATCGGCGTCTCGACCGTCGGCGGCTTGACCGATTGGATGACCCATCAGGCCTCGGTGAAGCAGGGCTGGGGAACGGATGGCATCAGGGTCACGCCGCTCGGCTCTGACGAGGCGCAGGTCGCAGCACTGAAAACCAAAGATCTCGACGGCATGTGCATCGATGTCGCTGGTGCCTACACGCTGCAGGAAGCGCATGAGGCGAAGATCATTCTGCGCTTCGGCGATATCGTGCCGGATTTCATCAACCACATCACCTATGCCAGCAACAAGATCATCGCCGAGCATCCGGACGAGGTGCGCGCATTTCTCGCCGGCTGGTTCGAGACGGTGGCGTGGATGCGCAAGAACAAGGACGAGACGGTGAAGCTCGCGGCGCCGGTCATGCACAAATCGCCCGCGATTGCCGCGCGCGCCTATGACGAGGTGATGCCCTCTTTGTCGGATACCGGCAAATTCGACCCGAAGGCGCTCAAGGTGTTGAGCAAGTCCTTTATCGACATGAAGCTGCTCGATAAAGAGCCCGACATGTCGAAGCTCTACACCGAGAAATTTTTACCCGGCGCGCATTGAGTGGATGAGGTTTTCGCGATGCGAATGGTGAGCAAGAACTTGATACGGGGTGTCACGGCGGTCGCGGCGATCGCGCTTCTCGGCATCGCGGCGCCCGGGGCAAGTGCGAATGAGACGCTGCGTGTCGGCAAGGCCCAGGCCGTGCCGATCGATTTCACCCCGCCCGATGTCGGCATGGCCAAGGGCTTCTTCCAAAAGCACGGTGTCGACGTCCAGATCATCGCCTTTGCCGGCGCCGCGAAGCAGCAGCAGGCCTTGGTCGCCGATGCCGTCGATATCGGCCTCGGCGGCGGGCCGGAGATGTCGACCGTCGCAAAGGGGACGCCGGTGGTCGGGGTCGCGGCCTATGCCGGCCGGCCCGACGGGCTGGTGCTGGTCGCCGGCGCGAATGGGCCGGTCAAGACCGTCGCCGATCTCAAAGGCCGCCATGTCAGCGTCTCGAGCGTCGGCTCGCTTACCGAATGGACCACGCGCGAGC
>DATMZZ010000343.1:0-4541 GCA_035573175.1 Allostellaceae bacterium | reverse complement strand
CCTCTTCGCCATCCCCTTCGGCTGGTATGCCGACCGGCACAGCCGCAAACACGTGCTCGTCTTGGGCATCACCATCTGGGGATGCAGCACCGTCGCGTCGGGCTTTACCACCACCTTCACCGAACTCATGCTCACGCGCATGGGGCTCGGCCTCGGCGAAGCGGCGCTGGCGCCGGTCGCTTTCTCGCTGATCTCCGACTATTTCCGCAAGGACAAGCGCGGCACTGCGGTCGGCGTCTACGGCATTGGCGGCTTCGGCGGCATCGGGCTTTCTTATCTCATCGGCGGTGCCGTGCTGGCGACTTTCCGTGGCGTCGATACCGTCAATTTGCCGCTCATCGGCACGACCTCGCTCTGGCATGCGGCGTTCATCGCCGTTGGCGGCATCACGCTGCTGCTCGCGCTGCTGACGAGCACCATCCAGGAGCCGCCGCGTATCGATAGTCTCCAGAAAGCAACCGGCGCGGCGGGCGAAGTTGGCTTCTTTGCGCACATACGCGAGCATTGGCTCGCCTTCTGGCTGGTGATCGGCGGCTATGTCTGCCTCGGCATTCTAGCGATCGGCTGGTTCGCCTGGCTCCCTAGCTATTTCATTCGCGTCTTCCATATGCCGCCGGTGCAAGCCGGCATTCAGGTCGGCTGGACGACGACCATCGCGGGCGTCACCGGCGCGGTGGTCGGCGGCTTCATCGCCGACCGGCTGATGAAGCGCGGCGCGCGCGGCGGCAAGGTGCTCAACCTCTTCATCATGTTCTGCTGCTGGGTCGTGTGCGCGTTCGGCATTTTGTTCTCGAACAGCATCACCATGTCGCTGGTCTGGGTGTTCATCTTCACCTTCGCCGACGGCATCGGCTTCATGCAGTACGGCAATGTGATGCAGGAGATGTTCCCCGTGCATCTCCGCGCACGTTCGATCGCGGCCTGGGGTGTGTGCAGCTCGATGCTGTCCTACGGTGTCGGTCCGCTGCTCTTCGGCCTCTCGACCGATTTCGTCTTCCACGGCGATGACGGGCTGCGCTACACGCTCGGCCTCGTTTCGCTGCCGATCATCGCCATCGGCCTCGCTTGTTCCTGGTTCGCGCGCAAACCCTATGATCGCGCACGGCTTGCGGTCGATCCAACGGTCAACGTCGATATGGAGTGGATCGCGCCGTCGCCGGTCGCGGCGGTGGCACGACCCTGATCCGAGGCTAAATGTCGGCCGGCGGCGGCGCCGGCCGGCCGCGGATCACATCCGACGCCTTTTCGGCGATCATGATCACCGGCGCGTTGAGATTGCCGCCGATCGGATCGGGAATGATCGAGGCATCGATCACGCGCAACCGCTCGGTACCGCGCACGCGGAAATCGGGATCGACCACGGCCATGTTGTCGATGCCGATCTTACAGGTGCCGGCGGGGTGATGGATCGTCGCGGTGTTGGCGCGCAAAAAAGCATCGATCTCCGCATCGGTTTTGACATCGGGTCCGGGGAAGACGCGGTTGCGTGCGAAGCCGGCGAAGGCTTTCGTCTCTTCCACCGTCTGCAGCGCGAATTTCATGCCGATGCGCATGGCGCGGCGGTCGTATTCGGTGGCGAAGAAATTATTGTAGATCTTGATCGGCGCCAGTGGATCGGCAGAGCCGAGCTTCACCTCGCCGCGACTCTCCGGCCGCAAATGGCAATAGGTCAGGCCGAACACGTCGGGCTCCGGCGGTTTCACGACCGGGAACCATTCATGCGCGCGGAAGCCGCCGCCGCCGCAATAGAATTGCAGATCGGGCGCGTCGAGCCCGGGCTCGCTCTTGGTGAAGGCGGTGCCTATCGCCGGCACGCGCGTCGCAAAGCCGGTGCCGAACATGAAATACTGCGTAAGGCTGACCGCCAGCCGGTCCATGCGCAGCCCCTTGTGGAACGTGCCCTGGCCCTTGGCGCGAATCCATTGCGTCGAAGCGACCGGATGGTTCGACATGTTCTTGCCGACGCCTTTGAGATCGACGCGCGGCGTAATGCCAATGGCTCTGAGCTCGTCCGCGGGGCCGATGCCCGAGAGCAGCAAGAGCTGCGGCGAGTTGAACGCACCGCCGGCGAGGATCACCTCGCTATCGGCATGCGCCTCATGCTTCTGCCCGTCCTTTATATATTCGATGCCGGTGGCGCGCGGCCCGTCGAACAGCACGCGCGTCGCATGCGCATCGGTGATGAGATCGATATTGCCGTGCTCCATCGCGGGGCGGAGATAGGCGACGGCGGCGCTGGAGCGCCGGCCATTGCCGATCGTGTGCTGCAAGCGGCTGAAGCCCTGCTGCTCGGCGGCGTTGAAATCGTCGACTTCGCTATAGCCGAGCTCCGACGCCGATGCGGCAAAGGCGTCCCAGATCGGGTCTTCCATCAAATTCTTGCGCGTCTTCAGCGGACCGGAATCGCCGCGATAGAGATTGCCGCCGCCTTCATAGCTCTCAGCGCGTTTGAAATAGGGCAATACATCGGCGAAGGACCAGCCCTTCAATCCCATCTGCGGCAGCCGGTCGTAATCAACGCGATGGCAGCGCACATAGGCCATGATGTTGATCGAGGACGAGCCGCCGACCACCTTGCCGCGCGGATGCTCGATGCGGCGGTTGTCGAGATAGGGCTCGGGCTCGCTCAGATAATTCCAATTCCAGCGCGGATTGTTCCACACCTTGCCGACGCCAAGCGGCAGGTGGATCAGCCAATGCTTGTCCTCGCCGCCGGCTTCGAGCACGAGGACGCGTCGCTCGCTGTCCTCGCCGAGCCTAGCGGCCAGCACGCAGCCGGCTGAGCCGGCGCCTACGATGATAGTGTCGTAACTCGCAGCCATGTTTCGTTGTTTTCCTGCCCCGCACCAGCCGCCGATTTCTTCGACCCGATCAGCAGCCCGCGCGAGTATAATGGCCGCAGAGGAGCCGGAAAGGCCCGATACGCGAGGAAGCGGCGCCATGCAGACGGTCAAGGACGACGAGGTCAAGCTCTACGCCGATTTCGACAACCGCCAGCGCGTGCGGTCGATCGGCCAGAAGCGCCGGCCGGGCAAGACGATCCCGGTCATCGATTTTTCGTCCTACACCAATGACGGATCGCTCGAGGAGCGCAAACGCGTCGCTCGCGCGCTGCACGATACCTGCATCGACACCGGCTTCTTCTATCTCTCCAATCACGGCATCGCGGAATCCGAGATCGCACTCGCGCATGACTGGGGCCGGCTATTCTTCGAGTTACCGCGCGAGGCGAAAGCCGCGTGCAACTATACGCCGGTCGGCGGCAAGGACCCGAGCGCCAATCCCGATAAGGATACCGACCAGAAAGAGACTTACAGCCTGCCGCGGCCGCTGCTGCCGGGCGAGGTCGAGGATCATCCCAATCGCACCATCGGTCGCGGGCTCTGGGTCGATCCAACGCTGATGCCCGGCTTCCGTGAATTCCTCGAAGCACATCTCGTCAAGCGCATCCGCATCGCGCAGCGGCTCTGCCGTGCGCTGGCGTTGAGCCTCGATCTGCCCGAGGGATATTTCGATGCCGCGCATCGCTTCCCCTCGGGCTCGCTGACCTACAATTATTATCCGCCGGTCGATCCCGCGAGCGCGGGGCGCACGCAATGGGGTATCTCGCCCCATACGGATTACGGCAGCTTCAGCCTCTTGTCGCAGGACGAGCTCGGCGGGCTCGAGGTGCGCGCTTCATCCGGCGCTTGGATCGATCTGCCGCCGATCCCCGGCGCCTTCGTCGTCAACATCGCCGATCTCTTCGCGCGCTGGACCAATGGCTATTACGTGTCCAGCCTCCATCGCGCGTCGAATTTCAACACCGGCACACGCGCGCGGATTTCGCTGCCGCTTTTCTTCAACCCGCATGCGGCGACGATCATCGAATGCCTGCCAACCTGCCAAAGCCCCGCCAACCCGGCCAAATACGAGCCGGTGGAGGCGGGGCCCTATGTGCAGACGCTGATCCAGCAATCCAACCGCATCGGTCGGCCCGGCGTGATGCAGCGCATGGCCGAAGAGCGGTTGAAGCTGGGCTGAGCGCGCCTTTCCCTAATAGCTCGAGAGATACCAATCGGCGGGCGAGCCGTAATAGTCGTGGATCGTCTTCCCCCAGGCGGGATCGCCCATATCCGGCCAGGTGCCGTTATCGAAGTTCGGCGCTTTCTTCAGCTTCTCTTCCGGGATGCCGATGACGTAAGCGTTGCGGCGCGTGTCGTATTTCAGGATATCCCAGGGCAGGGCAAAGAGCTTCCCGCCCATGCCGATGAAACTGCCGTAATTGAGGACGGCATAACCGACGCGGCCGCTGATCTTATCGATCATGATCTCTTCGATATGGCCGAGATTGTCGCCATTGGTGTTCTCGACCTTCGAACCGGTGACTTTCTCCGAAGAGATGAGCCGGCTGGTCTCTTGCATGTCAGAGGTGGGTTGGATCGTCGCTACCATGTTGAACGCTCCGTTCGCAGGAGTGATTGCGTGCCAGAAGAACGGCAACGCGGCGGCTTGGTTGCGGTGGACGCTCACACTGGCTTGCCGTAAACTCGATCGTCCGA
>DATMZZ010000342.1:0-2495 GCA_035573175.1 Allostellaceae bacterium | reverse complement strand
TGCCGGCCGGCAGCATGTCACCAATCAGCACGAGATGCATGGCCGCGAATGGGGCCGCCATCTGCTCGGCCAGTCCTTCCATGAGGATGTGATGCGATGAAACGCGCGGCCGCTACGTCGTGCCGATGCCGAAGAAGTAGCGGCCCTATCCTCCCAGCACTTCTTCGACCAAGCCGCGATACTCCGCAACCGAGGGGTGGAAGGGCGCGGTGAAGTTGAAGAAGCTCTTATGCGATTCCTCGGCCAGCTCGTCGAGGTCGCCGCCCTTGTAACCGAGCTTTCGCAGGGTCGGCGGAATGCCGAGCCGCTCGTTCATTGCCGCCACGGCCTCGGCCGGTGTGCCGGATTTCAGGCCAAAGGCTTCGGCGAGTTTCCGGGTCTTATCCGCGTAGCGCGTCTCGTAAGCGCGCAGCACCGCCGGCATTGCGATCGTCACCATGGCGCCGTGATGCAGCCCTTGGTCGCCGAACGTGTTCGCCAGCGCGTGAACCGGGCCGAGAGGCCCTTGCTGCACATCATGGCTTGCAACGCGGCGAACATCATGTGCCAGCGCGCCTCTTTGTCGCCGCCCTTCGTTGCGTGCTCGATATAGGTGAACACCCGCGTGCAGGCATCGAGCGCGATGGCATCGCCCATCGGATTGCCCGCTTTGGCGAAGAAGTTCTCGACCGCATGCCCGAGCGCGTCCATGCCGGTTCCTGCCTGAGTCGCGGCGACAGGGAGAAGGTCAATTCAGGGTCGCAAATCGCGACCTTCGGGACGATGTAGGTCGAGTCGCAATGGTTCGCCTGATAAGCCGCCACGGCGCGCATGACGCCGTCGTAGGTCGGGTTTTCGGGAACTTCGTCAAAGACGGCGAGGCTGTTGGCGTTTCCCATCGCGCGCTGCACGGTGGCGAAGACACCGGCCTGAACGAGACCTTTGTCGGTTATGAAAAGCGGCCGCTTGATGCCGAGCGATTCCAGCTCGCCCTTGAGCAGCTTGATCGCGCCGAAATCGAACTGCACCCGCGGATGGACCAATGTCACAAGCATGTTATGCCCCCGCGCTTTACGTTTCCCGTCATTGCGAGCCCCTTCGACAAGCTCAGGAGCGAAGCAATCCAGTCTGCTTCATCCACTGGATTGCTTCGTCGTTTCACGCCTCGCAATGACGAGGAAAAGAACTACCGATTGTTCTCTTTCACCAGCGGTCCCGTCGGCTTGTCCTGGGTGAAGCTCGGCCAGGCGGCTTTCGCGGCGACGACCTTGTTGCGCAGGATGCCGATCTTCTCGATCTCGAGTTCGACGGTATCGCCGGCCTTGATCTCCTTGTCGCCGGCGAAGGTGCCGAGCGAGATGATGTCGCCGGCCTGCATCGGCGTGTAGTCCGAGCAATAGGCGAGCACCTGGTAGGGATCGAAGATCATCTTGCCGGTATTGCCGCTGCGCGTCGTCTTGCCGTTGATGCGCACATCCATCTTGAGGTTGCGCGGATCGGGCAGCTCTTTCTTGGTCACGATCCACGGACCCATCGGCGCGAAGGTCGCGAGGTTCTTCGCATAGGCGTAAGGCTGGCCCATCTGGCTGCGTTCGCGCTGACGATTACGGGCCGAGACGTCGTTGCAGATCGTCCAGCCGAAGACGTAATCCAGCGCCTGCGACGCACGGATGTGGCGGCAGTCCCTGCCGACGATGAGGCCGAGCTCATGCTCTTCATCGACCTTCTGTGGGAAGGGCGGCAGCTCGATCTCGCCCTCGTGGCCGATCATGTTGCTCGGATATTTCGTGAAGACGATCGGCTCTTCGTAGAATTTGAGGTTGGTCTCGTCGATATGCTCTTGGAAATTGAGCGCGAGAGCGAGGATCTTCGGCGGGTTGGTTACCGGCGGCAGGTATTTCGGCTTTTCGACGACGAAACGCGCGAGCCGGCCGCTGTTGCGCAGCTCATTGAGGCTTTCTTCGCCGAAGCGATCGATATCGAGACCGGATTGGATGATCTGCAGCATCGACTGCGCCGTGCTGACATTGGGATGGGTGGTGCGCAGACAGGCGGTCAGATCGACCACACCTTCGGCGACTTGCGCGCCGACCGTCGCGGCGCCGTTCTTTTCGAAAGATAGAAGCTTCATCTTGAGGACCTCCCATGCCCCGGATTTGTTGCTGACGGACGATAGATTTGGCCACGCGGCTTGGCAATTGCCCCGTAGCCGCTGCCGCGCCAATGTGTGAAAGAACCGACCAATCACGCGGTGAGGGTGGCCATGGCGCAGAATGAAGGCGAGCGGCCGAAGGTCGAGCTGATCCACCCGGCCGAGCTGGTGAAAGCGCCGCCGGTGCCGGTGCCCGGCATCAAGGTCGAGGCGAATGTCTATGTCACGATGCGCGACGGGGTGAAGCTCGCGGTCGATGTCTATCTGCCGGAGCAGAACGGGAAATACCCGGCGCTGCTGTCGCTCTCGCCCTACAACAAGGACATTCAGCGCAAGCCGCCGCATTGGAGCCACGCGATCGAAA